>NZ_JBJGYN010000013.1:0-101884 GCF_054050015.1 Geodermatophilus sp. SYSU D01176
CGCGCTCCCCCGCCGCCCCCCGCCCCCCCGCCCCCCCCCCCCCCCCCCCCCCCCCCCCCCCCCCCCCCCCCCCCCCCCCCCCCCGGGGGCCGGGAGAATGGGGTCATGAGCGAGCAGGATGCGGGCGGCCGCGAGAGCGGGTCCGGGAGCCGGGTGAGCCGGTCGGTCGAGGAGTTCGTCGGCCAGTTGCGGGCCTTCACCGACCGGGCGCGGGGCGCGGTGCCCTTCTCCATGCCGCGGCTGCCCTCGCCGCCGGGGGCGCTGTCGGCGGCCCAGCTGCGGGCCATCGACCGGGCGGTGCGCAGCCAGCGGCAGCAGATCGCGGCGATGACCGCCCAGCTGCAGGCGTTCGACGAGCAGCTGGCCGTCTTCGAGCGGATCCTCGACCCGCTGGTGGAGTGGAGCGCGACCTGGGCGCGGCTGGAGGAGTCGGTGGCCGACCTGGTCCGCCGTCCCGGCGACGTGGCCGACCCCGACGACGGGACGGCGCCGCGGTCCTGAGCTACCGCTGGTCGCGGCGCAGCGGGTGGTCGGCCGGCACCTCCACCAGCACGATCCGGACGCCCTCGGGGTCGGCGACCCACGCCTCGACCAGGCCCCACGGCTCGGTCCGCGGCCCGCGCAGCACCGTCGTCCCCGCACCGCGCAGCCGCTGCACCTCGGCGGCGACGTCGCGCACCTGCACCCACAGCGCGACACCGCGGGGCGGCTCGTCGCCGGACCCGGACACCTCCAACAGGCCGCCGCCGAGGAAGAACACCATCCCGGGGTGCTCGGGCGGCCCGAACTCCCGGTACACCGCCAGCCCCAGCACGTCGCGGTAGAAGGCCTGCGACCGCGCGGGGTCGACCGGGCGGAGGAGGATGCGGCTGCTCAGCACGTCCACTCCGGCATCATCGCGGCAGAGCCGGGACACCGAGCCGAGGAGGACGCCGTGGCGCAGCGCTTCGAGTACCGGGTGGTCGAGCTCCGCGAGGGGCTCATCGGCGGGAAGATGTCCGGTGACAAGCTGGAGAAGGTGCTCAACCAGCACGCCCGCGAGGGGTGGCAGCTCAAGGCGATCACGTCGGTCGAGGTCAAGGGCCGCATCGGCCCGGGCGGGGTCGAGGGCGTGCTGGTGACGCTGGAGCGCCCGACCACCTGACCCGAGGAGCGCCGTGCCCGACGCCGCCGACGCCCGCGCCCGGCTGCGCGCCGACTGCTCGCGCTGCGCCGGGCTGTGCTGCGTGGCCCCGGCGTTCACCGCCTCGGCCGACTTCGCGATCGACAAGCCGGCCGGGTCCGCCTGCCCGCACCTGCGGGACGACGCGCTCTGCGGCATCCACGACGAGCTGCGGGAGCGCGGGTTCCCGGGGTGCACGGTCTTCGACTGCTTCGGCGCCGGGCAGCAGACCGTGCAGGTCACCTTCGCCGGTGGACCCGACTGGCGGGACGGCCCCGAGCCCGCGGCCGCGGTGTTCGCCGCGTTCGGCATCCAACGGCTGCTGCACGAGCTGCTGTGGTACCTCACCGAGGCGCTCGTCCTGGACGCCGCCGCGCCGCTGCACCGGGACCTGGCCGCCGTGCACGAGCGCGCCGCCCGCCTCACCGCCGCCGCGCCCGACGAGCTCGCGGCCGTCGACGCCGGTGCCCTCCAGGCGGAGGCCGGCGCGCTGTTGCTGTCGGTCAGCGAGCTGGCGCGGGCGGGGGTCCAGCCGCGGGCGGGGGGCCAGCGCCGGGCCGACCGGCGCAACGCCGACCTCGTCGGCGCCGACCTGCGCCGCGCGGACCTGCGGGGCGTGAGCCTGCGCGAGGCCCTCATGCTCGGGGCGGACCTGCGCGGTGCCGACCTGCACCTGGCCGACCTCCTCGGCGCCGATCTGAGGGGCGCCGACGTGCGCGGCACCGACCTCTCCGGCGCGCTCTTCCTCACCCGGCGCCAGGTCGCCGGAGCCCGCGGCGGCGCCACGACCGTGCTGCCGGCCGGGCTCGAGCACCCCCCGCACTGGGGCGCGCGGTGACCGACGCCGAACGGTGGGTCGAGCGGCACCGCGGCGGCGCGGCGCCGGCCGACGTCCTGGCGTTCGCCGACCGGCTGCCCGGCATCGCGGTCGAGGAGGTGACCGGCCGCTGGCGGGGCGCCGAGCTGCCCACCGGCTCCCCGCTCGACGGCCTGCTGACCGCGCACCGCTGGTGGGGCAAGGAGGTCATCGACCCGGACACGGTGCACCCGCTGCTGTTCCCCGACCGGGCCGGCCAGCCCCGACCGGTCGACCCGGCGCCCGCGCCGCTGACCCTGCTGCGCCACGCCCCGGCCCTGGCCCGCAGCGTCCCGGCCCGGCTGGCGTTCACGGCCGTCCGCCCGCTGTTGACCACCCGTCGTCCCACCGCCCGGCTGCATCCGGTGGTGCACCGCGGCGTGCCCACCGCGGCGCTGGTCTACGACCGGCTGCCGGTGGTCGACGTCTTCCGCCGGGTCGGCCCGGACCTGCTGCTCGGCCTCATGGACATGCGCGGTCTGCCCGACCCGTTCGCCTTCCTGCTCGAGCGCGACCGCGGCTGACGACGCCGGCCCCCGGGCGCACCGGTGCGTGCTCGCGCGGACACCCGCGCCGTCGGCCGCAGCCGGTTCCCGGAGGGCGATCAGGCCGGGGGCCCGTCGTCCTCCGGGCGGCCGCGCCGGCGCAGGAAGCCGGTGACCGAGCCGACCCGGTCGGTGGCCTGCCGCAACCCGTGCACCAGCGGCAGCAGGTCGTCGGCGACGGTGCGCAGGGTGTCCGGCACGGTCTCGATGGCCGGGTCGTCGAGCACCCGGCCCACCCGCTCGAGCCCGGGCCGCAGCGCCCGCACCGGCTCCTCGAGCTCCTCGACCAGGTCCTCGAGCCGCTCGGCGGTGCGCTGCGCCGACGCGATGGTCTCGGTCGCCACCCGGGTCGCGGTGATCAGCTCCCGGACGGCGGCGTTGAGATCGGTGAGCGTGCGCGGCAGCTGCGCGAGCGCCTCGGTCTGCTTCTGCAGGACGTCGACCAGCTCGGACAGCCCCGGGATGCGGGGGAGGCCCAGGCCTCGGAAGGGATCCACGCCGCTCACCGTCGCCGCACCCGGTCGCCCCCGCAACCGCCGGACCTCCGGCGATCCCCGCGGGGATCGCCGGAGGGGGGTCAGAGCGCCTTGAGGATGTCCTCCACCCGTTCGCGGGCGTCGCCGAAGAGCATGCGGGTGTTCTCGCGGAAGAACAGCGGGTTCTGGACGCCGGCGTAGCCGGTGCTCATCGACCGCTTGAAGACGACCACGTGCTCGGCCTCCCACACCTGCAGCACCGGCATGCCCGCGATCGGGCTGCCCGGGTCCTCCAGCGCCGCCGGGTTCACCGTGTCGTTGGCGCCGATGACCAGCACGACGTCGGTCTTGGCGAGGTCGTCGTTGATCTCGTCCATCTCAAGGACGATGTCGTAGGGCACCTTCGCCTCGGCCAGCAGCACGTTCATGTGCCCGGGCAGCCGGCCGGCGACCGGGTGGATGCCGAAGCGCACCTCGACGCCGGCCTCGGTGAGCTTGCGGGTGAGCTCCGCGACCGGGCCCTGCGCGTGCGCCACCGCCATCCCGTAGCCGGGCGTGATCACGACCGAGTCGGCATCGCGCAGCAGCTCGGCGACCTCCTCGGCGGTGATCTCGGTGTGCTCGCCGTCCTCGGTGCCCGACGCCGTGCTGCCCTCGTTGCCGAAGCCGCCGGCGATGACCGACAGGAACGACCGGTTCATCGCCCGGCACATGATGTAGGAGAGGTAGGCACCCGAGGAGCCGACCAGCGCGCCGGTGATGATCAGCAGGTCGTTGTCGAGCAGGAAGCCCGACGCCGCGGCCGCCCAGCCGGAGTAGCTGTTGAGCATCGAGACGACGACCGGCATGTCGCCGCCGCCGATCGAGGCGACCAGGTGCCAGCCCAGCGCCAGCGCGAGCACCGTGACCGCGACCAGCACCCCGAGGCTCGGCGTGACGACGAAGGCGACGGTCAGCGCGGCGAAGGCGACCAGCGCCCCCAGGTTGAGCCAGTTGCGGCCGGGCAGCATGAGCGGGTTGCTCTTGATCCGCGCCGACAGCTTGAGGAAGGCGACGATCGAGCCGGTGAGGGTGACCGCGCCGATGAAGACGCCGATCACCACCTCGGCGGAGTGGATGCCCAGCAGGTCGGCCGGCACCTCGGTCTGCTCGGCAGCGTTCGCCTCGACCGACAGGTAGCCGTTCCAGCCGACCAGGACGGCGGCCAGGCCGACGAAGCTGTGCAGCAGCGCGATGAGTTCGGGCATGCCGGTCATCTCGACCCGGCGGGCCCGCCACAGCCCGATGGCCGCGCCGCCGGCCATGGCGGCGACGAGCAGCCCGACGGCGGCGGCCTCGATGCTGCGGGCGGCGAGCCCGACGGTGGCGGCCAGCGCGATCGCCATGCCGGCGATGCCGAAGGCGTTGCCCGACTTGGCGGTCTCGTGCCGGGACAGGCCGGCGAGGCTGAGGACGAAGAGCAGGCCGGAGACGATGTAGGCGGCAGCGGCGGCGGAGACGGCGGTCATGGGGTCAGCGCTCCGTGGTGGCGCGGGCCGGCCCGCGGGTGAACATGCCGAGCATGCGGCGGGTCACGGCGAAGCCGCCGAAGACGTTGATGCTGGCCACCAGCACGGCCACCGTGGCCAGCACGGTGACCAGGGCGCTGGTGTGGCCGATCTGCAGCAGGGCGCCGACCACGATGATCCCGGAGATCGCGTTGGTGACGCTCATCAGCGGCGTGTGCAGCGCGTGGTGGACGTTGCCGATCACGTAGAAGCCCACGACGACCGCCAGCGCGAACACCGTCAGGTTGCCGATCAGCTGGTTCGGCGAGAACGCCGCGGCCAGGAACAGCAGCGCGGCGGCGACGCCCACGACGGCGGCGGTCCGGGCGGGGGAGCGCGGCGCCTTCGGCGCGGGCGCTGGCGGAGCCGGGCGCGGGGCCGGTGCGGCCGTGCCACTCCCCGCCCCACCCGCCGACACCTGCACCGGGGGTGGTGGCCACAGCAGCTCGCCGTCGCGCACCACCGTCATCGAGCGCTGGACGACGTCGTCGAGGTCGAGGACCAGCTGCCCGTCCTTGCCGGGGGTCAGCAGCTTGACCAGGTTGACCAGGTTGGTGCCGAACAGCTGCGAGGCCTGGCCGGGCAGCCGGCCGGGCAGGTCGGTGTAGCCGATGATCGTCACGCCGTTCGCCGTCGTGACCACCTCGTCGGGCACCGAGCCGGCGACGTTGCCGCCCTGGGCGGCGGCCATGTCCACCACCACCGAGCCCGGCGCCATGCTGGCCACCATCTCCTCGGTGATCAGCCGCGGCGCCGGCCGGCCGGGGATCAGCGCGGTGGTGATGACGATGTCGACCTCGCGGACCTGCTCGGCGTACATCTCCGCGGCCCGCCGGTCGTAGTCGGCCGACGTCACGCTGGCGTACCCGGTGCCGCCACCGGCCTGTGGCTCGTCGGCCGGCACCCCGACGTACTCCCCGCCCATCGACGCGATCTGCTCGGCCACCTCGGGGCGGACGTCGGTGGCCCGAACGACCGCGCCCAGGCTGCTGGCCGCACCGATCGCGGCCAGGCCGGCCACACCCGCGCCGACGACGAGCACCGTCGCCGGGGGCACCTTGCCGGCGGCGGTCACCTGGCCGGTGAAGGAGCGGCCGAAGGCGTGCGCGGCCTCGATCACGGCCCGGTAGCCGGCGATGTTGGCCATCGAGCTGAGCACGTCCAACGACTGCGCGCGGCTGATCCGCGGGACGGCGTCCATCGCCAGCGCGGTGACGGGCCGGGCGGCCAGCGTCGCGAGCAGGTCGGGGTCCAGCGCGGGGGCGAGGGTGCTGACGAGCACCGCGCCGTCGCGCAGCCGCCCGACCTCCGCGGCCGTCGGCTTCGCCACGTGCAGGACGACGTCGGCGCCCCACGCCTCGTCGGCGGTCCCCACCCGGGCGCCGACCTCGCGGTAGCCGTCGTCAGGGAAGCTGGCCGCCGTCCCCGCTCCCGCCTCCACGACGACGGCGTAGCCCAGCGCGGTCAGCTGGCGCACGGTGGTCGGCGTCGCCGCCACGCGCGTCTCGCCGGGTCGGGTCTCCCTGGGCACTCCGATGAGCACGTCCGGTTTCCTCCTGCACGGGTCGGTCGCCGCCCATCCTCGGCGACGGAGCCGGGGACGGTCCGGGACGGCGTGCACTGGTGGCGCAGCCAGGGAGATCATGCCGAACGCCGGGCGCCCCCCGTGAGTGGGCTGCGTCACCCTCCGCAGCGGGCGTCGGATCCGTGCGGACCTCCGGGGGCGGCGGCACCCCCCGGGAGGGTGAGGACCGAAGTCCCCCACTGGAGCGCTCGCCCTCCGGTGACGTACTCCTCTGCAGGACGGACGCGAGGCACGGATGCCGATCGCCGTCGGTACGGGAGGAGGGCGCGTGTCGGTCTCGACCATGACCGCTGAGCCGCTGGTACCACCGGAGATCGTCTCGTCGATCTTCTACGGGGCCGCGGTGAGCGACACGCTCGTGCTCCTCGTCGCCGAGGTCGTGGGCGGGACGCCGCGGATCACCTGGGGCAACGAGGGCGCCACGCAGCTGCTCGGGTACGGGCTGGACGACCTGCGGTCCCTGCCGGTCGCCTCCCTGGTGCCGACGCTGCGCGGCGCGGAGGTCAGGCTCCTGCTGCGCCGAGAGCGCAGCGCGCGCATGACCCTGCCGGTGCGCACCGCCAGCGGCGCCCTCGTCCAGGCGGCCGTGGTGTGCACGCCGACGCCGAGCGGGCGGACGTGGACCCTGCGGCTCGTCCCGGTCGACATGGAGTCCGACCGGGTCATGCGGGCCACCGCCGACGCCCACGAGCAGCGCTTCACCACGCTGACCGAGCGCTCGCCGGTGCCCACGCTGCTGTCCGAGCAGGGCATGCGCCTGGCGCACGTCAACGACGCCTTCTGCAGCCTGGTGGGGCTGCAGGCCGAGCAGCTGCTGGGCACCGGGTGGATGGCCACGGTGCACCCCGACGACCTCGACGACGTCATCGAGCAGGTCGTCGCCGTCCTCGGCGGGGGCGACGGGGAGACCAGGGCCCGGCTGGTGCGCACGGACGGCACCGAGCGGACGGCGGTCCTCCGCTTCTCGCAGCTGTTCACCCCCGGCGTCGGAGCCGGCTTCGTCGGCACGATCGAGGACATCACCGACCGGCTGGCCTTCGAGGCGTGGCTGGAGCACCAGGCCAACCACGACCCGCTCACCGGGCTGCCCAACCGCACCCTGCTCGCTGAGCACGTCGGCACGCGGTTCCGTCCCGGCACCAGCGGGCTGGCCTGCCTGTTCCTCGACCTGGACGACTTCAAGGTCGTCAACGACTCCCTCGGCCACGCCGCCGGTGACGAGCTGCTGGTCGAGGTCGCCAACCGGCTGCGCGCCACGGTGCGCCCCGGCGACCTCGTGGCCCGCTTCGGTGGCGACGAGTTCGTCGTCGTCTGCGAGGGCGTGACCGAGGCCGACGCGGTGACCCTGGCCGAGCGGATCGGCGCCGCGCTGGCGCTGCCGGTGCGCCTGAGCGGGGTCGACGTCCGCTCGCACGCCAGCGTCGGGGTCACCGTGCAGACCGCCGAGCACGGCGCGGCCGAGGAGCTCATCCGCGACTGCGACATCGCGATGTACCAGGCCAAGGCCGGCGGCAAGGGCCGGATCACCGTGCTCGACCAGCGGGCCCGGGCCGAGGCGCGGGACAAGCTCCGGCTGGTCGCCGAGCTGCGCGAGGCGATCGAGCGGCGGGAGATCACGGTGCTCTACCAGCCCATCTTCAGCACCGCCGACGGCGCTCCGGTGGCCGTCGAGTCGCTGGCCCGCTGGCACCACGCGCAGCGCGGCCTGATCAGCCCGGTGGTGTTCGTCGCGCTGGCCGAGGAGAGCGGGCTGATCGGCGGGCTGGGCCTGCTGGTGCTCGACGAGACCTGCCGGCAGCTGGCCGAGTGGGACCGCGTGCTCGGCGCGGCCGCCCCGCAGCGGGCCAACGTCAACGTGTCGGCGCTGCAGCTGGACGAGCACCTGCACGGCCACGTGGTCGCCACCCTCGAGCGGCACGGGCTGCACCCGGCGCGGCTGCAGATCGAGATCACCGAGTCCGCGCTGATGAAGGACCCGTCCTCGGCGCGCGAGGTGCTCATCCAGCTGCGCGAGCTCGGCGTCTCCCTGGCCATCGACGACTTCGGCACCGGCTACTCGTCTCTGGCCTACCTGCGCCACCTCCCGGTGGACTGCCTGAAGGTGGACCGCTCGTTCGTCGCCGAGCTGGCCGACGGGCACGCCGAGATCGCCTCGGCGGTCATCGCGCTGGCCCGCAGCCTGGACCTCTCGACCGTCGCCGAGGGCGTCGAGACCCAGGAGCAGGCCGCCCAGCTCGCCGCTCTCGGCGCCGGCTACCTGCAGGGCTTCGACCTGGCCCAGCCGATGACCGGCCACCGCACCACCGCGTGGTACGCCGCGCACGCCCGATGACCCTCACCCTCCTCCCGGGAGCACCCGTGCCCACGACCCTGGCCGCCGCGCCCTCCTTCGACGTCGAGGCGGTGCTGGCGAGCATCGAGACGATGGCCGCGCAGAAGCCGGTCGCCGCGCAGATCGTCTCGATCGCCAACTCCGAGGACACCGACGCGCGCACCCTCGCCCGGACGCTGGCCTCCGACGTCGCGCTGGCCGGTCGGGTGATGAAGCTGGCCAACTCCGCCTACTTCGGCATGCGCGGGCGGGTCACCTCGCTGCAGTTCGCCGTCACCGTCGTCGGCTTCACCACCGTGCGCACCATGGCCACCGTCGCGCTCACCGACCTGGACGACGAGTCGCGGCTGCCCGAGGGCTTCTGGCGGATGAGCACCTGCGTCGCGCTGGGCGCCTCCACGCTGGCCCCCCGCTTCGGCGAGCGCCCGCAGGACGCCCTGTGCCTGGGCCTGCTGGCCCCGCTCGGCGTCGCGCTGCTGCACCACAACGACCACGAGGCGTACACCGAGCTGTCGGCCGCGGAGCCGACCGCCGCCGGGCGCCGGGCCGCCGAGGTGCGCCGCTACGGCATCCACGCCCACCGGCTCGCCGCGGTGGCGCTCGAGCAGTGGGGCTTCCCGCCCAGCATGGTGACCCCGCTGAGCGCGGTCGACGACCTCGGCAGCACGGACGGCGCGCTGCTGCGCGCGGCGCTGGAGGTCGCGTCCCGGCTGACGGTCGAGGACCACGTGGCGGTGCCGGTCGAGGACCTCACCTGCGGGCAGCTGCCGGAGGACGCCGTCGTGCCGGTGCTGGACCGGGTGCGCGCCGAGGCCGAGGAGCTCCGGCTGGCGATGCTGGGCTGAACGACCGCGGCCGGCGCCCCCGTCGGGGACGCCGGCCGCAGTCTGTCGGTGCCGGTCAGCGGGTGTAGGGCGCGCCCAGCGGGTCGACGGTCTCGTGCTCGCCGACGGTCGCGGCCAGCCGGGACAGCGCCCAGTCCCCGTCGCCGAGGACGTGGTCGATCGCGGTGAGCCGGCTGGTGTGGTGGCCGATGGTGTACTCGGCGGTCACCCCGATCCCGCCGTGCAGCTGGATCGCCTCCTTGCCGATGTGCCGGCCGGCGCGACTGGTCTGCAGCCGGGCCCGGTCGGCCGCGGCGACGACGTCCCCGCCGGCGTCGGCCACCATCGCCGCCCACAGCGTGGTGCTGCGGGCCAGCTCGAGCGAGACGTACATGTCCGCGGCGCGGAAGGTGAGCGCCTGGAACCGGTTGAGCGTCACGCCGAACTGCTTGCGGGTCCTGAGGTACTCGGCCGTGGTGCGCAGCGCCGTGTCCATCGAGCCGATGGCCTCGTGGGCGTAGGCGATGCGCGCCTCGGCGAGCACCCGCTCGATCTCCGCGGTGCGGTCGGCCGTGTCCTCACCCAGCAGCTCGGCGGGGGTGCCGTCGAACCGGACGGCGGCCGCGCGGCCGCCGTCGTGGGTGCGGTAGCCGGTGCGGGTCAGGCCCGCCGCGTCGCTGCGGACGAGGAACAGCGCCGTCCCGCCGTCGACCACCGCGGAGACGACCAGGACGTCGGCCCGCGCGCCGTTCAGCACCGGCTCCTTGACGCCGGTGAGCGACCAGGAGCCGCCGTCCTGCGTGGCGGTGACGGCCGCGGCCGACGGGCTCCAGCGGGCGCCGGGCTCGGCGTGCGCGGCGGCGGCCAGCGTCGTCCCCTCGGCGATGCCGCCGAGCACCTCGCCCTTCTGGGCGTCGGTACCGACCGCGGCGACCAGGCCGCCGGCCAGCACGACCGCCTCGACGAACGGCTCGGGCGCGAGCACCCGGCCGATCTCCTCGGCGACGATCGCCACCTCGATCGGCCCGGCGCCCATGCCGCCGTGCTCCTCGGCGAAGGGCAGCCCCAGCAGCCCCATCTCGGCCAGCCGCGACCAGGTCTTCTCGTCGAAGCCCGGTTCGGTGGCGGTCACCCGGCGGCGCTGCTCGCCGTCGCCGTAGGCGCGCTCCAGCAGGCCGCGCACGGCCTCCCGGAGGTCGTTCTGCTCACTGTCGAAGGTGAAGTCCACGGTTGCCTCAGAGCCCCAGGATCGTGCCGGCGATGATGGTGCGCTGCACCTCGTTGGAGCCTCCGTAGATGGAGACCTTGCGGTAGTTGAGGTACTCGGGGGTGGCCACGCGGGCCCAGTCCGGGACCTCGGACCCGCCGTCGGCGAAGGAGGACAGCGACAGCGGGCCGGCGATGTCGACGACCAGCTCGGTGATGTCCTGCTGCAGCTCCGAGCCGCGCAGCTTGAGCACCGACGACGCCGGGTGCGGCTTGCCGTCGGCGGAGTGCGCGACCACGCGCAGCGCGGTGAGCTCGAGGGCGAGCAGCTCGTTCTCCAGCTCCGCGATGCGGTCGGCCATGCGTGGCTCCTCGGCCAGTGGGCGCCCCGCCACGGTGATCTCCTGCGCGAACGCCTTGGCCTGGGCCAGCAGCCGCTTGGAGGAGCCGATGCGGGCGATGCCGACGCGCTCGTTGCCGAGCAGGAACTTCGCGTAGTCCCAGCCGCGGTTCTCCTCGCCGATGAGGTTCTCGGCCGGGACGCGGACGTCCTCGAAGAAGACCTCGTTCACCTCGTGGCCACCGTCGATCAGCTGGATCGGCCGCAGCGTGACGCCGGGGCTGTCCATCGGGAAGACCAGCAGCGAGATGCCGCGCTGCTTCTTCTCCGCGGTCGGGTCGGTGCGGACCAGGCAGAAGATCCAGTCGGCGTGCTGGCCGAGCGTCGTCCAGGTCTTCTGGCCGTTGACGACCCAGTCGTCGCCGTCGCGGACGGCGGTGGTGCGCAGGCTGGCCAGGTCCGAGCCGGCGTCGGGCTCCGAGAAGCCCTGGCACCACCAGATGTCGATGTTCGCCGTCCGCGGCAGGAAGCGCTCCTTCTGCTCCTGGCTGCCGAAGGCCGCGATGACCGGGCCGATCATGCTGGCGTTGAAGGGCAGCGGCTCGGGGACGCAGGCCAGCTGCATCTCCTCGCGCCAGATGTGCATCTGCAGCGGCGTCCAGCCCCGCCCGCCCCACTCCACCGGCCAGTGCGGCACGGCCAGGCCGGCGGCGTTGAGCGTCCGCATGGCCTCGACGTACTGCTCCTTGGACAGGTCCCGGCGGGCCGCGACGGTGTTCCGGATCTCCTGCGGCACCTGGGTGGTGAAGAACGTCCGCATCTCCTCCCGGAAGGCCTCGAGCTCCGGGGACAGTTGCAACCGCATCGGGCCTCTCTCCTGACGGCGACCGTGCCGTCTCGCAGGGTGGGAGACCGACGATCCCACACTTGCTACCCGCCGGTAGCCCCCGGGGCGTCGGGACCGGATGGCGTGTCGGTCCCGGGAGCCGGCGCAGCCCATCGCTGGGCGCGGATGCGCAGTTCTCGCGCTGCTTCCTGCGCATCCGCGCACACCGTCGCCGGTGCGGACGCCGGGGCGCGCGGGGGAACGCGCGTCGTCCGCCGCCCGTTGCCCGGCCATGGAGCTGACCTGTCCCAAGTGCCACGGTCCGATGCGCACCTACGAGCGCAACGGGGTGCACGTCGACCAGTGCACGGAGTGCCGCGGCATCTTCCTCGACCGCGGTGAGCTCGAGCGGCTGATCGACGCCGAGACCGCGTGGCACGAGGGCGGCCGGTCCCCGCAGGCCGCGTCTCCCGGCGGGTCGGGGCACGACGCCGGCGGCCACGGGTCCGGCGGGTACGGCTCCGCCGGTGGCTATGGCTCTGCCGGCGGGCTCGGCGCGGTCGTCGGCGAGGTGCTCAGCCAGGTGCAGAAGAAGCAGTACTCCTCCTCCCACGGGCACAAGCGCAAGCAGTCGTTCCTGGGCGAGCTGTTCGGCTGAGGTCGCCGCGGGGCACGCTGGGAGGTGTGTTCGACGTCGACTGGATGGGCCAGCTCGGCCGGGAGGTGCTGCGGGAGCGGCTGCCCGCGCTGATCGCCGAGGCCTGCGCGTGGACGGTGGGGATGTCCGACCGGCCGCACCACGAGCGGCGGCGCGGCCGGCTGGGCGGGACCGGCGGGACGATCGGCGACCGCATCGCCCGCGGCCAGGCGTTGTCCGGTGAGGAGGACGGCCGGCTCGACCTCGGCGACGCCCGGCCGGGCAGCTTCCGCGACGTGCTCAACGCGGTGGACGCCGACGGGGTGGTGTACGCCGACCGGTTCGACCGCGAGGTGCTCGAGCCGTTCGTGCTGGCCACCTGCGTGCTGGCCGCCGAGCGGGCGCGGGCCACCCGGCGGGCGGAGTGGGCAGAACTGCTCGACGACCTCGGCGAGGACGGCCGCGACCTGGTCGGCGTCGTCCGGGCGGGGGAGTGGGAGGCGTCGCTGCGGACCGAGGCCGAGCACCTGGTGCTGGCCGCGCTGGCCGACGTCCCGCTGCTGGAGGCGGAGGCCGAGGGGCTGCCGCTGTCGCTGGTGCGGGCGGCCGAGGCGCTGACCCGGGAGGCCGCCGGCCCACCGCCGTCCGCGCCGGCGGGGGAGGACCCGGCCGCGTCGGGGGCGGTCTTCCTCGCCCGGGCCGCGCTCGCCGACCTCGACGAGCCGGTGCCGCCGGCGCAGGCCGACCGGGTGCTCACCGCGCTGCTGGCCGAGGGCATCGAGCCCGACGAGCTGCCCGCCGTCCTGCCGCACCTGCCGCTGGCGCCGGGCACCGCGGACGCCGTCCTGACCCTGCTCGACGCCGGCCGCTGACGGCGCTCTCCGCGGGAAGCGCCGGGGCTGGAGCGGCGCTTTCCGCGGAAATCGCCGGGGAGGTCAGAGCTCGAGCGGGAGGCCGGTGTAGTTCTCCGCGAGCTCGCGGGCGGCGGTGTCGGACGAGCACACCCGGCGCAGCTGGCTCAGCTGCAGCTCGGCGTCGAAGTCGTCGCCCGAGCGGTGCAGCATCGACGTCATCCACCAGGAGAAGTGGGTGCACCGCCAGACCCGGGCCAGCGCCCGGTCGGAGTAGGAGTCCACCAGGTCGGTCTGCTCCTCCTGCAGCAGCCGCACCAGCGCCTGGGCGAGCAGGGTGACGTCGGCGACGGCGAGGTTGAGGCCCTTGGCGCCGGTCGGCGGGACGATGTGCGCGGCGTCCCCGGCGAGGAACAGCCGGCCGCGGCGCATCGGGGCGCTGACGAACGAGCGCATCGGCAGGATCGACTTCTCGGTGACCGGGCCGGTGTTGACCGACCAGCCCTCGAGGGCGAACCGGCGGGCGAGGCCGTCCCAGATCCGGTCGTCGGACCAGTCCTCGATCCGCTCGGACGGGTCGACCTGCAGGTACAGCCGCGACACACTCGGCGAGCGCATCGAGTAGAGCGCGAAGCCCTCGGGGTGCCAGGCGTAGATGAGCTCGTCGGTGGCGGGTGCCGCGTCGGCCAGGATGCCCAGCCAGGCGTAGGGGTACGTGCGCTCCCACACCCGCCCGCCGGCCTCCTGCACGACGGCTCGGGAGGGGCCGTGGAAGCCGTCGGTGCCGGCGACCACGTCGCACTCGAGCACCTGCGGGACGCCGTCCGCGTCGGTGAACCGGATCCGCGGGCTGTGGCCGTCGACGTCCTCGGGGGAGACGTCGGAGACCTCGAACAGCAGCGGCGGGCCGCCGTCCAGCTGGGCCCGGATGAGGTCCTTGGTGACCTCGGTCTGCCCGTAGACCCACACGCTGCGGCCGCACAGCGCCGGGAAGTCCAGCGTGTGGCGCGCACCCGGGTGCTGCAGGTGGATGCCGGAGTGCTCCAGCCCCTCCCGGTGCAGCCGGTCGCCCACGCCGGCCGCGGTCAGCGTGTCGACCGTGTGCTGCTCGAGGATGCCGGCGCGGATCCGCGCCTCCACGTATTCACGCGACCGGTTCTCCAGCACGACGGAGTCGATGCCCTGCAGGTGCAGCAGCCGCGACAGCAGCAGGCCGGCCGGACCGGCGCCGATGATCCCCACCTGTGTGCGCACGCGGCCGAGTGTGACCGCCGCAATGCGGGCGTGGGAACCGCCGGCTCCCGCTCAGTGGAAGGTCTGCACCCGCGACAGCGCCCGCCCGATGCCGCGCGCCGCCACCTCCAGCACGGGCACCAGCCGCAGCAGGTCCCGGCGGTGGCTGGGGACGACGATGCCCAGCGCGGCCACGACGAGCGGTCCGGCCGGCCGCTCCAGGCACACCGGGACGGCGACCGACAGGGTGCCCAGCGACATCTCCTCGGCGGTCCGGGCGTACCCGCGCCGGCGGACCTCGGCGATCTCCCGGCGCAGCCGCCCGGGGTCGACGATGGTGTGCCGGGTCTCGCGGGTCGGCGCCCGCAGCACCGCCTCGGCGACGTCGTCGGGCGCGGCGGCCAGCAGCACCTTGCCGACCCCGGTGGCGTGCAGCGGCAGCCGACTGCCCACCTGGCTGACCACCGGCACCGAGACCCGGCCGGAGATGCGCTCGACGTAGAGCGCGCTGGGGCCCTCCCGGACGGCGAGGTGCACGGTGTCGCGGGTCGCGGTGTGCACGTCGAGCAGGAACGGGGCGGCCACCTGGCGCAGCTCGAGCTGCACGGGGGCGAGCAGCCCGAGGTCCCACAGCCGGCGGCCGATCTCGTAGCGGCCGTCGGGGCGGCGGTGCAGCGCGCCCCACTCGGTCAGCTCGCCGAGCAGCCGGTGGGTCGTCGACAGCGGCGTCCCGGAGCGCTCGGCGATCTCGGACAGCGTCAGCCGCGGGGCGGAGCCGTCGAAGGCCCCGAGCACGTCGAGGGCGCGCGAGGTGACCGACCGCCCGGCAGACCTGCCGCCTCCGGCCACGGCCGCCCCTTCCACTGGTCGGAAGTCCCGGCTTGGGCAGCGTAGCCCTGCGGCCCTACGGTCCTGGACATGACCGGAACCACATCGGAGGGCAGGCTGGTCCTGCCGCGCTACCTGCGCGAGGACGCCGCCCTGCGCACCCCCGTCGGCTTCCCCGACTACCGGAGCACCGCGTTGCGCGCGCCGCTGCGGACGCCGGTCGACCTGCCGCACCGGCTCACCGAGATCACCGGCCCGGTGCTCGGCGAGGACCGGGTGCAGCCCCACGACGCCGACCTGACGCTGCGCAACGGCGGCGAGGCGATCGGCCAGCGGATCCTCGTCTACGGCCGGGTGCTCGACAGCGACGGTCGCCCGGTCCCCGACGCGCTGGTCGAGGTGTGGCAGGCCAACGCCGCCGGCCGCTACCGGCACGTCGTCGACACCTGGCCCGCGCCGCTGGACCCGCACTTCGACGGCCTCGGGCGGGTGGTCACCGACGGCCTCGGCCGCTACGAGTTCATGACGATCAGGCCCGGCGCGTACCCGTGGGGCAACCACCACAACGCCTGGCGCCCCGCGCACATCCACTTCAGCCTGTTCGGCCGGGCCTTCACCCAGCGGCTGGTCACCCAGATGTACTTCCCCGACGACCCGCTGTTCGGCCAGGACCCGATCTTCAACGCCATCCCCGCCGCGGCGCGCCACCGGGCGATCAGCCGGTACTCCCTCGAGCGCACCCAGGACAACTGGGCGCTGGCCTTCGAGTGGGACATCGTCCTGCGCGGCACGGAGCAGACCCCGTTCGAGACCGACGACGACGGAGATGTCGCGTGATGACGGCCGAGGGAGCATCGCAGCGAGGCGGGAGCCGACAGGGAGTGAGCATCGCAGCGAGCGCCAGCGAGC
This sequence comes from Geodermatophilus sp. SYSU D01176, assembly GCF_054050015.1. Classification (NCBI taxonomy): domain Bacteria; kingdom Bacillati; phylum Actinomycetota; class Actinomycetes; order Geodermatophilales; family Geodermatophilaceae; genus Geodermatophilus; species Geodermatophilus sp. SYSU D01176. Next base: position 16,158 of record NZ_JBJGYN010000013.1, read on the forward strand.
GAGGAGCGGAGCGACCGCGGAGGCGACCGGTGGCATGGCGCGAGGAGCGGACCGGGGTGCGGAACCACGCTGGAGGTGTCGCGTGACGAGGAACCCGCTGGACGTCCCGCCGGACCCGGCCACGCCCTTCCAGCCGCGCTCCGGGCAGCGCGGCACCGGCTTCCTGACCGAGCCGTTCCGGCTGGGCACCACCCCGAGCGCGACGGTCGGCCCGTACCTGGCCATCGGCCTGACCTGGCCGGACGGCGCCTGGGCCGCTGCGGAGGGCACCGAGGGCGGCATCTGGATCCGCGGCCGGGTGTTCGACGGCGCGGGCGACCTCGTCCCCGACGCCATGATCGAGACCTGGCAGGCCGACCCGGACGGCCGCTTCCCGTCGCCCGAGGACCCGCGCGGCGCGTCGTCCCACCCCGGGTTCCGCGGCTACGCCCGCGTGCAGACGATCGACCCGCCGGGTGAGTTCGGCGTCTTCACCCTCAAGCCGGGCCGGGTGCCCGACGGTGAGGGCGGCCTGCAGGCACCGCACATCGACGTCTCCGTCTTCGCCCGCGGCATCCTCGACCGGGTGGTCACCCGCATCTACTTCGCCGACGAGGCGGAGGCCAACGCCGAGGACGTCGTCCTGAGGGGCCTGCCGGAGGACCGCCGGGAGACGCTGCTCGCCACCCCGACCGGCGACGGCTACCGCTTCGACGTCCACCTGCAGGGCGACCGGGAGACGGTGTTCTTCGCGGTATGACGCTGCTCTCCGGGACCTTCGCCCGCGGCGGGGCCGCGGCCGCCGTCTCCGACGACGCCTGGTTCCGGGCGTTGCTCGCCGTCGAGGCCGCGCTGGCCCGCGCCGCGGCCCGCACCGGGCTGGTGCCCACCACCGCGGCCGACGCCGTCACCGCCGCCTGCGCGCACCCCGAGCGGCTGGACCTCGCGACCGTGGTCGCGCGGGCCGCGGACGCCGGCAACCCCGTGCCGCCGCTGGTGCGGGCGCTGCAGGACGCGGTCGGCGAGCGCGACGCCGTCGCCGTGCACGTCGGCGCCACCAGCCAGGACGTGCTGGACACCGCGCTGCTGCTCCTGGCCCGGGACGCGATCGCCGCGGTCGACGCCGACCTGGCCGCCGCCGCGGAGACCGCCGCGGGGCTCGCGCGCACCCACCGGGACGACGTCCTGGCCGGCCGCACGCTGATGCAGCAGGCGCTGCCCACCACCTTCGGGCTCAAGGCCGCCGGCTGGCTGGCGGGGCTGGACGGCGCCCGGCTGCGGCTGGCCGAGGTCGTGGCCGCGCTGCCGGTGCAGTACGGCGGCGCGGTCGGCACGCTGGCCGCCAGCGGCGGGGCCGGCGTCGCGGTGCGGGCCGCGCTGGCCGAGGAGCTGCAGCTGACGGGCACCGCGGTCCCGTGGTTCACCGTCCGGCTGCCGGTCGCCGACCTCGCCGGGGCGCTGGGCGCCGCTGCAGGCGTGGTGGCCACCGTGGCCGTCGACGTCGTGCTGCTCGCCCAGACGGAGGTCGCCGAGGTGGCCGAGGTCGGCGAGGGGCGGGGCGGGTCGTCGGCGATGCCGCACAAGCGCAACCCGGTCGCCGCCATCTCCGCCCGGGCCTGCGCGCGCCGTGCGCCGGGGCTGGTCGCCACGCTGCTGTCGGCGATGGAGCAGGAGCACGAGCGGGCGGCCGGCGCCTGGCACAGCGAGTGGCCGACGCTGACCGAGCTGCTCACCACCGTGGGGTCGGCAGCCTCCTGGCTGGCCGAGAGCCTGCGCGGGCTGCGGCCGGACCCCGCACGCATGGCCGCCACCGCGGCGGCCGCCGCCGAGGGCCCGCTGGCCGGCGCGCTCGCCGAGGCGCTGGCCCCCGTGCTCGGGAAGGGCCCGGCGCACGACGCCGCGGCCGCCGCCGTCCGCGAGGCCCACGACAGCGGCCGGCCGCTCGCCGAGGTGGTCGCCGCCCGCACCGACGTCGACGTGCGCGCGGTGCTCGCCGCCGGTAGACCCGACGTCGGGGAGGCCGGCGCCCAGGTGGACGCCGCGCTCGTCGAGCACGCCGCACTCACGGAGGGACGCCAGTGACAGCCGTCGAGGTCTCGTACACCGAGGAGGGGCCGGCCGACGCGCCGGTCGTCGTCCTCTCCAACTCGCTCGGCGCCACCCGCGGCATGTGGGACCCGCAGGTGCCTGCGCTGGCCGAGCGGTACCGGGTGGTCACCTACGACACGCGCGGCCACGGCGAGTCGCCGGCCCCCGCGGGGCCGTACTCCCTCGACGACCTGGTGGACGACGTGGTGGCGCTGCTCGACCGGCTGGGGGTGCGGAAGGCGCACGTGGCCGGGCTGTCACTGGGCGGGATGACGGCGTTGCGGCTGGCCGCCCGCGAGCCCGCGCGCGTGGACCGGCTCGTCGCCCTGGCCACGTCGGCCAAGCCCGACCCGCAGGGCTTCCTCGACCGGGCCGCGGCGGCCCGCTCGGGCGGGACCGCCCCGCTGGCGCCGACGGTGGTGAGCCGCTGGCTGACGCCGGGCTACGCCGCCGAGCACCCGGACCTGGTGGCGCGGCTCGAGGCGATGATCGTCGCGGCGGACGACGAGGGCTACGCGCTGTGCTGCGAGGTCGTGGCGGCGGTCGACCTGCGGGAGGACCTGGGCCGGATCACCGCCCCGACGCTGGTCGTGTCGGGCGCCGAGGACCCCGCGCTGCCGCCGCCGCACCAGCAGGCCATCGCCGAGGGCATCGCGGGCGCCGCGCTGGTGTCGGTGAGCCCGGGCGCGCACCTGCCCAACCTCGAGCAGCCGCTGCAGGTCACCGGCGCGCTGCTGGGCCACCTGGACGCCGCGGGCGGGCACGCGTGACCGAGCTGCCCGGCACCGACGACGAGCGCCGGGCTCTGCACCCCGGCACGGACGACGAGCGCCGTGCTGCCGGCATGCGCACCCGGCGCGAGGTGCTCGGCGACGCCTGGGTCGACCGCGCGGTGGCCGGCACGACGCCGTTCACCGCCGACTTCCAGGACTTCATCACCCGCGTGGCGTGGGGTGACGTGTGGCAGCGGCCGGGCCTGTCCCGGCGCGACCGCAGCCTGATGACCCTGTCGATCACCATCGCGCTGCGGCACTGGGACGAGTTCGCGCTGCACGTGCGGGCCGCGAAGAACAACGGCCTCACCGACGAGGAGATCGCGGAGGTCATCCAGCACGCCGTGGTCTACGCCGGCGTGCCCGCGGCCAACCACGCGTTCAAGGTCGCCGCGCCGATCCTCGAGGACCTCCGCGGCGAGGGCTGACCGGCCTCACGCCGGGCGGCCGCGGCCCTCGCGCAGGTAGCGGACCAGCGCGTTCGTCGAGGAGTCCGCGTCGTACTCGGGCGCCGCCCCGCTCTGCAGCTTCGGCGCCAGCTGGTTGGCCATGACCTTGCCCAGCTCCACGCCCCACTGGTCGAAGGGGTTGATGCCCCACACGACGCCCTGGGTGAAGACCCGGTGCTCGTAGGTGGCGACCAGCTGGCCGAGCACCGAGGGCGTCAGCTCCGGCGCGACGATCGCGTTGGACGGGTGGTTGCCCGGCATCACCTTGTGCGGGACGACGTCCGGCGCCGTCCCGTCGGCGGCGACCTCCTCGGCCGTGCGGCCGAAGGCCAGCGCGCGCGGCTGAGCGAGGAAGTTGGCCAGGAACAGGTCGTGCATCCCGTCCAGGTCGTGGTTGGGCCGGGCGAAGCCGATGAAGTCCGCCGGCACCAGCACCGTGCCCTGGTGCAGCAGCTGGTAGAAGGCGTGCTGCCCGTTGGTGCCGGGCTCGCCCCACACGATCTCGCCGGTGGGGACGTCGACCGGTGCGCCGTCCAGCCGCACCGACTTGCCGTTGGATTCCATGCACAGCTGCTGCAGGTAGGCCGGGAACCGCGCCAGGTACTGGGAGTAGGGGAGCACCGCCTGGCTCTGGGCCCCGAAGAAGCCGACGTACCAGACCGAGATCAGCCCCAGCAGGGCCGGCAGGTTCTCGTCGTACGGCGCGGTGCGGAAGTGCTCGTCGACCGTGTGGAAGCCGTCGAGCAGCTCCCGGTACTGCTCCGGCCCGATCGCGACCATGAGGGACAGGCCGATCGCCGAGGTGAAGGAGTACCGGCCGCCGACCCAGTCCCAGAAGCCGAACATGTTGGCGGTGTCGATGCCGAACTCCGCCACCTTCTCGGCGTTGGTCGAGACGGCGACGAAGTGCTTCGCGACCGCCTTCTCGTCGCCGCCCAGCCCCTCCACCAACCAGCGGCGGGCCTCCTTCGCGTTGGTCAGCGTCTCCTGGGTGGTGAACGTCTTCGACGCGACGATGAACAGCGTGGTCGCCGGGTCGAGGTCGCGGGTGGCCTCGGCCAGGTCGGTCGGGTCGATGTTGGAGACGAACCGGAAGGTCAGGGACCGGTCCGAGTAGTCGCGCAGCGCCAGGTAGGCCATGGCCGGCCCGAGGTCCGAGCCGCCGATGCCGATGTTGACCACCGCGCGGATCCGCTGCCCGGTGTGCCCGGTCCACTCCCCGCCGCGCACCCGGTCGGCGAACTGCGCCATCCGGCCCAGCACCTCGTGCACGTCGTGCCGCACGTCCTGGCCGTCGACGTCCAGGCCACTGGTCCGCGGGTCGCGCAGCGCCACGTGCAGCACCGCCCGGTCCTCGGTGGTGTTGATGTGCTCGCCGCGGAACATCGCCTCGGTGCGCTCGCGCAGGCCCACGCCCTCGGCCAGCGCCGCGAGCAGCCGCACCGTCTCGCGGGTGAGGCGGTTCTTCGAGTAGTCGAGGTACAGGTCGCCCGCCTGCACGGTGAGGTCCGTGCCGCGGCCCGGGTCCTCGGCGAACAGGTCCCGCAGGTGCCGGTCCCGCACCTCCCGGTGGTGCTCGGTCAGTGCCTGCCACTCCGCGCTGTCCCGGACGCCCATGGACCCCTCCCGCTCCCGGCCGACGGATCGGCTGCCGACGCACCTACCCTGCCGGGAGGCGGCTCCCCGGGCGACCCGGGGTCGTGGCTCCCGCGACGAGAGGACGGACATGACGCTGCTGGACGACGGCGCGTGGCAGGGCAGGGTCTGGACCGGCGCCTGGACCGACGGGTCGGGTGGCACCTACGACGTCGTGGAGCCCGCGACCGGCGACGTCGTCGGCACGGTCGGGCGGGCCACCCCGGAGGACGTCGCCGCCGCCGCGGACCGGGCCGCCGAGGCCCAGCGGTCCTGGGCGGCGCTGCCGTTCGAGGACCGCGCCCGGGTGCTGCGCCGCGCCGGGGAGGTCCTCGAGGCGCACGCCGACGAGATCAAGGGGTGGCTGGCGCGGGAGACCGGCGCGATCCAGCCCTTCGGCGACTTCCAGGTGCACACCACCGCGGCCGAGTGCTACGAGGCCGCAGGCCTGCCCAGCCACCCGTACGGCGAGCTGCTGCGCACCGGGGCGCCCCGGCTGTCCTTCGCCCGCCGGGTGCCGGCCGGCGTCGTCGGCGTGATCGCGCCGTTCAACGTGCCGACCATCCTCGCCATCCGGGCGATCGCCCCGGCGCTGGCGCTCGGCAACGCCGTCGTCCTCAAGCCCGACCCGCGCACCGCCGTGTCCGGCGGGGTGCTGTTCGCCCGGGTCTTCGAGGAGGCCGGGCTGCCGGCCGGCGTCCTGCAGGTGCTGCCCGGCGGTGCGGACGTCGGCGAGGCGCTGGTGACCGCCCCGCCGGTGCGGGTCATCGCCTTCACCGGCTCGACGAGGGCCGGCCGCGCGGTCGGCGCCCTGGCCGGCCAGCACCTCAAGCGGGCGCACCTGGAGCTGGGCGGCAACTCCGCGCTCATCGTGCTGCCCGACGTGGACGTGGTGGCGGCGGCGTCCGTGGGGGCCTGGGGGACCTTCGCCCACCAGGGCCAGATCTGCATGGCCACCAGCCGGCACCTGGTGCACGAGTCGATCGCCGAGGAGTACACGCAGGTCCTCACCGAGAAGGTCGCGAAGCTGCCGGTCGGGGACCCGTTCCGGGAGGAGGTCGCGCTCGGTCCGCTCATCGACGCCGGCCAGCGCGACCGGGTGCACGGCCTGGTGCTCGACAGCGTCGAGGCGGGTGCGACCGTGCGCACCGGCGGCGAGTACACCGGCCTGTTCTACCGGCCCACCGTGCTCGGCGACGTGCCGGTCGAGGCGCCCGCGTACCGGGAGGAGATCTTCGGCCCGGTCGCCCCGGTGACCCCGTTCCGGAGCCTCGACGAGGTGGCGGAGCTGGCCCGCGGCACGGAGTACGGGCTCTCGCTGGGCATCCTCACCCGCGACGTCTACGCCGGTCTGCAGCTGGCCGAGCGGATCCCGTCGGGCTTGGTGCACATCAACGACCAGACCGTCAACGACGAGGCCGTGGCCCCGTTCGGCGGGGTCGGGGCGTCGGGCACCGGGTCCCGGCACGGCGGTCCGCAGGCCAACATCGAGGCGTTCACCGAGACCCAGTGGGTGACCCTCCGCGGCGACCTGCCCGGCTACCCCTTCTAGCGCCGCGTCACGCATCGCCGTCCTGGGAGGCGGTCCCAGGAACAGCGGTTCGACGGAGGGGCGACCCGCGCAGCTCGTGGGGAGAGCTGCCCGAGCCTGCCGACCAACTGATTCGGCTTCACCGCCTCGTACCCACGGTCGCACGGCCAGGGCGCATGACACGGGGTTCCTGAGTGCCCGTGGCCGATCCGGCCGGAACCGACCGCATGTGCTCGCTCTTCGCCGCTGTCGCCGAGCAGTTGGACGTTGGTCGGCGACCCCAGGCTGAAGCTCGTGCCGGACGCGTCATCCAGGCTGCGGCTCCTCGGTCGTAAGCGTATGCCGGAACACCTCCTCGTTCATGGCTCCTACCGAATAGTGGAAGTGCTTCAGGCTCAGCGTTCCCGCGTCGACAACTGCGATCAGCGTCACCCGCATCGGGATCTCGGCACCGTCCCCGAGGTGCAGGACAGGGCGGTCGACCGACCAGACGACATCACCGTGCCCGTGGATGCGCGGATCGTCGGCCACCAGTCGAATTCCGACTGTGCTCGTCTCTCGCACCTGCGCGGTCACCGTGCTGGTGATTGCGCTTCGACCCTCCCACCATTCGTCGGGGTCGGAGCCGATGCCGATGACGTCGTCAGCCGAGCGGGAGGTCCAAACAGTCGGATCTCCGCTGGCAAAGGTGCCGTAGAGCTGGTACACGAGCGCGCGCATCTCGTCGACCACCGTCATCATGCACCTCCGAATCCCCGAGGCGTCCCTGTACTTCCATATTGCTGTTCTTCATCCGCGCCCTGGCCGCCGTCAGGCGGAAGCCGCCCGCCGGCACGTCCTCCCGTCGGCGAACGACCCGGCCCGGACCCGCCCTCGGTGACGATCGGGGGCCAGTTCATCCCCGTCGCCGGGGGCATCGGGCGGTGGCTCGGCGCGCGGTGCGTCCTGCCACGGTCGCCGGGCTTCTCCACAGACTCCACCGAGGCGACGTGGCTGCAATGCCTCCAGCCGGCGCAAGTGTCCGCGTGTCCCTGATCGGTTCACCATGGGTACGCGATGGGCCTCCCGCCCGCGTCCATGACAACGCAAAGCGGACGGCGCCCCCACCGACTCGGCACCGGGTTCCGCCACCTGACGGATCAGAAACTCCATCCCAGCCGCTGGCTCAACTGCCCTCGCGGACGGGAACGATCTCGTCCGCCTCCAAACCGTGCGCCTCGCGGTGGACCGTGGCAGCGGTCTCTGCGTCGGGGGCCTCCACCAAGCAGAACACCTTGCCCGAGTCCTCATCGAACCAGTAGCGCTGATAAGTGACGCCGTACTTCTCCTGAACCTCCAGATCGCGCTGGTGCGCACCCGCCACGGCCTCGGGGGTCAGCCCCTCGACCCGGTTGTGAATGTCCATGAACAGAGGCATCAGGGCCTCCTCGAACGCGCCGCTCAAGCGACTCGTACTGTGTCGACCGGACGACCCACTATTCTGCCACCAGCGTCGCGAGTCCTGAAAGCCTTGCCGCGCGTGCGGGTCCTAGGGCGACATCGAACAGGATCGATCCCATCGGCCTCCAACTCATCGATCTCCATCCCATGGACATCCATTCCATGTGCGTCCATTCCATGGCCTCGCATTTCATCGGCCCCGAACGAGCGCGGTCATCTACTGCCACGGCTGAAACCATTGACCTTCGAGTATCGGGCGACGACAGTCCAGTGGACCGGACGATCCCGCCCCGCGCCGCAGGGCATCCGACCGCTGACGCTGTGCGGGACACAGTCCGGTCATCTCAGGTCGTTGATGTCCGTGAGAGGAGGACCAGGCGATGCCCAGCATCGAAACCAAGAACATGGACCACCCCGATGAGACCCGGACCCCGGAGAAGACCAGCATGAGCGTCGTCCACCTGGGCGACGCCACTGTGGGCCGCTACACCCTTCAACCGGGTTGGAAGTGGTCGGACTGCATCAAGCCGGTGGTCGGCGGAGACAGTTGCCAGGCTGCACACCTGGGATTTCTCATGTCAGGCAAGGTCCACATCGCCGCCACCGACGGCACTGAGGCCGACCTCGCGGCGGGTGACGTCTACCGTCTCGAGCCAGGCCACGACGCCTGGGTCGTAGGCGATGAACCGGCCGTGGCGTTGGAGTTCGAGAGCAAGACGGCCGAGACGTACGCCAAGCGTTGACCCAGCGCCCCACGGCACGTTCGGTCTGGATTGCGACCTGGCCGAGGTGGTGTCGCCGCCTCGGCCAGCCCGGTGGAAGTTGACCGAGCGGTATTCGCCCCTGAGAGGGCCGCTGAGGCTGGACACCGCCGGCCGCGGCATGAGATGTGGCATCCCAGGCTCCCAGGTCCACCCGAGTGACCGGTCATCGGCTGGTCGCCGTGTTGGTTCGTCGACATGGCGACCAGCCGACACGACGACGAGCCGATTCGGGCCCCTCCGGGGCTGGAAGGGGGCCGTCCTGGGCGGTGGGGTCGTCGGCGCCGGTCGCCGGCGGCCGACGCCGAGGACCGGGCAGCCGCAGTCCTGATCGCGGTGATCGGGGTAGCCGACGGGGGCGAGGGCAGCCAACTGCCCGGGGGTGGCGGTGGCCAGCAGCGGGCCGGTGGCGTCGGTGAGCACGAAAGCGAGTGACCGTTCCCGGGGGCGCGCAGGCCCAGGGCTCCGATGCGGGCCACTAGCAGGCGGACGTGGGCGAACACACGTCCGGGGTCTGACAGTTCCGGGCCTGTGAGCAGGGCATCCGCCGCATGGGGGTCGGATGCGCTCAGCGGCTGACCTCCTGAGCGCGGACCGCGCCCGCCGGGGTCTCGGTCACCATCCGCGGCTGCCCGGCGTACACCCCGGCCACGAGCTGGAGCACCTGCAGCACCGCCAGCACGACCAGACCCGCCCGCCAGCCGCCGGTCGCGTCGTGGAGCAGGCCGACGGCCAGCGGCCCGGCCGCGGCCAGCAGGTAGCCGACGCTCTGCGCGGCCGCCGACAGCCGGCCGGTCTGGGCGACGTCGCGGGTGCGGACCAGCACCAGGGTCAGCGCCAGCGGGAACGCCGTCCCCGTGCCCAGGCCCCACAGCACCGCCCACACCGCCGGAGCGGCCGTCGGCGCGACGAGCAACCCGAGGATCCCGGCGGTCGACAGCAGGGTGGCACCGACCACCCACGCCACCTGGGACCGCTGCCGCGCGGCCAGGGGCGGGACGACGAGCGCGCAGGGCGCGCCGAACGCGGCCGCGGCGGCCACCAGCCCCCCGGCGGTGACCGCGGACGTGCCGGCGTCGTCCTCGAGGACATCGGCCAGCCACGTGAGCATCACGTAGAAGGCCAGCGACTGGAGGCCGAAGAACAGCGTCACGGCCAGCGCCACGCGGTCCCGGAGGACGGCGACGACCGGGAGCCGGGCCGCGGGGGGACCGGCCGCGGGGCCGCGGCGCCGGGCCAGCAGGGTCATCGCGGGGATCGCCAGCAGCACCGGCGCGACCCACAGGGTGAGCCCGGCGACCGCGCTCCCGGTCGCCGTGGTCAGCGGCTGGGCCAGGCCCGCGCCGAGGCTCGCCGAGAACCCCATCGTCGCGGTCGTCGCGCCCAGCACCGGGGCTGCCCGGGACCCGTACACCGCGCGGGCGGCGGCCGGGACCAGGACGTTGCCCACCGCGATCCCGGCCGACAGCAGCACGGTGCCCGCGTACAGCCCCCACGTGCCGGCGGCGCGGAGGGCGATCCCGACGGCGAGCACGAGCAGACCGGCCAGGACGGCGCGCTGGACGCCGAGGCGCGCGGCCAGCGCCGGCGCGACGGGCGAGACCAGGCCGAAGCAGACGAGGGGGAGCGCGGGCAGCACCGACAGCGCGGCCTGCGGGACGGACAGCTCGTCGCCCAGCTCGCCGAGCACCGGTCCGACGGCGGAGAACGGCGCGCGCAGGCAGAGCGCGGCCAGCACCAGGGCGGCGGCGGGTGCGAGGACCACCCACCAGCGGCGCGGGGAGCCGGTCGGGGTCGCCGGGTCGGCGGTCTGCACGCGCGTTCCTCCACGGGTCGGGGACGGCTCATCGTCGCGCAGCGCCGGCCGGCCGCCCCTGGCGGTGGTCGACCGCGGGGGACTCGGGGGTGCGGGGCGGCACACCAGGGCGACGACGGCGCGCGCGAGGCCGCCCGCAGGCGGCGGTCACGTCGTCGTGGCCGACGTCAGGAGCCGATGAGGACGACCGGGTGGCACTCCGGCTCCTCCGCCGGCTCCGGGGTCACACCCGGCCCCGGAGGAGGCGGCGGAAGTAGATCCGGGGGAGGACGTAGCGGTCGAGGAACCAGGTCGCGCGGCGGGGCGTGAACGGGTCGAGGAGCGGCACCGACGGCGTCGGCCGGCCGTCGCGGTCGACCTCGGTCAGCACCAGCTTCCGGCGGCTCACGGTGATCGGCATGACCGTGTATCCGTCGTACCGCTGCATCGTCCCCCCGCTCCGCGCGGCGGCGATGTTGCGGGCCAGGACGTCGACCTGGGGCCGCAGCGCCCCGCCCGAGGGGCGGGTCGCCACGTCCGCGGCGTCGCCGAGGGCCCAGACCGCCTCGTGCCGGCGGTGCCGCAGGGTGCACGGGTCGATGTCGACGAGGCCCGGCGCCGCGTCGACGGCGAGACCGCCGTCCGCGATCCACCCCGGGGCCCGGTAGTGGGGGACCGCGTGCGCGAAGGCGACGTCCTCGAGCAGCCGCCGTCCGGTGCGCGACGCGACCGTGACGGCGTGGACGTCCCAGTCCACGCGCTCGATGCGGGCCTCGCGGAGCACCTCGACGCCGTAGGAGGCGAGGGCGCGTTCCAGCACCTCGTCGGCCCTCGGCACGCCCGTCGCGGACCGCTCCGGCAGGACGAGCCGGACCTGGAGGTCGTGGAGGACGCCGGCGCGCCGCCAGTGGTCGCACGCCATGAACAGCGGCTTGAGCGCGGTCGGACCGCAGGACGCGGGCTCCGGTGGCACCGTGAAGACCACGGACCCGCCTCGCAGCGACGTCAGCCTCGGCCACACCTGCGGTGCGGCGCCCGGGACGTACGTGGAGGCGGCCCACCCGTCGGCGTACGCCGACTGCAGTCCCGGCGTGGCCGCCCAGTCCTCCACCAGGCCGGGGCAGAGCACGAGGGTCGAGCAGTGCAGCGTGCGCCCGCCGCGCGTGCGCACGGTCATGGCGGTCGGATCGACCGCCTCGACGCTGTCACGGATCCACGCGCACCCGTCCGGGACGACGTCGCGCATGGGGCGTTCCAGGTCCGCCACCGCCGCCTGCCCGGCGCCGACGTAGTTCAGCAGCGGCTTGTACCGGTGCACCGGCTGCGGGGCCACGATGGCGACGTCCGGAGCGCCGTCGCGGACCAGCCGCGCACCCAGGGAGATGCCGGCGTTGCCGCCGCCGACGACCAGCACCTCGTGACGGTCCATGTCCCCTCCCCGCAGTGCGTCGACGTCGAACACCCTCGTCCCGGACGCTAGCGGCTGCCCCGCGTGGCCACCGGACGGCGGAACGAGGGTGGGGACCGCGACGCCGCTCGCGGGGAGCCCCGCTCAGCGGGGGACGACGGCGCCGCGGAAGCGGAGCGTCTGGCCGGGGCGCAGCTGGCCGCAGCGGTCGACGTCGGCGTCCGCGACGTAGCCGATCACCGGGTAGCCGCCGGTCACCGGTGCGTCGGCGAGGAAGAGCACCGGCTGCCCGGACGGCGGCACCTGCAGCGCGCCGCGCACCATGCCCTCGCTGGCCAGCTCGCCGCTCCGCGACCGCTCCAGCGCGACGCCGGCGAGCCGCACGCCGATCCGGTTGCTCTCCCCGGTCACCTCCCACGCGGTCGCGGTGAGGGCGGTCGCGGCCCCGGAGGAGAACCAGTCGGCGCGCGGGCCGGGCAGCACGTGCACGGTCACCTCGCCGCCGGGCGGGTCGGGCACCGGCGCGAGGTCGACCCCCGGCATCGGCCCGGTGGGCTCCCCGACGGGCAGCACGTCACCGGTGGAGAGCACCGGCGGGCCCAGGCCGGAGAGCAGGTCGGTCGAGCGGCTGCCGAGCACCGGCTCGACGGCGATCCCGCCGCGGACGGCGACGTAGCTGCGCAGCCCCGTCGCCGGCAGGCCCAGCCGCAGCTCACGGCCGGCCCGCAGCAGCACCGGGGCGTTGTGCGCGTCCGAGCACCGGGCACCGGTCGTGACCACCACCAGGTCCGCGTCGGCGCGCAGCACCAGCCCGCCGAGGGTGGCCTCGAGCACGGCGGCGTCCGGGTCGTTGCCCACCAGCCGGTTGGCCAGCCGCATGGCCGCCCGGTCGCAGGCGCCCGAGCGGCCCACGCCGAGCGCGCCCTGCCCGGGCCGGCCGCCGTCCTGCACCGTGGTCAGCGGCCCGCTGGCCAGCACGGTCAGCGTGCGGTTCACGAGACGTCCACGAAGCGCACGCGGACGCCGGGTCGCAGCAGCGCCGCCGGGTCGCGGGTCACGTCGAAGACGGCGACGTCGGTGCGCCCGATGAGCTGCCAGCCGCCCGGGGACTCCCGCGGGTAGACGCCGCTGAACCCGCCCGCCAGCGCGACCGAGCCGGGCGGCACCTTCGTCCGCGGGCTGTCCCGGCGCGGGATGTCCCACGGCTCGCCGTCGGGGGTGAGGTAGCCGAAGCCGGGGGCGAAGCCGCAGAAGGCCACCGTCCACTCGGTGCCGGTGTGCCGGCGCACCACCTCGCCGGGGTCCGCGCCGAGGTGGGCGGCGACGTCGGCCAGGTCCGCGCCGTCGTAGGCCACCGGCAGCTCGACCCGCTCGCCGCCGGCGCGCCGTCCGGGGCGGGGCGTCGTGCGCCGCACCGCCCGCTCCACGGCCGCCAGGGTGGTCACCGCGGGATCGGTCACCAGCAGCACCGTGCGCGCCGCCGGGACGACGTCCACCACCCCGTCGACCGGCTCGGCCACCAGCGCGGCGTACAGGCCGAGGACCTCGTCGAGGCCGTCGAGCTCGAGCAGCAGCGCCGTCGACCCGCTGGGCAGGACGCGCATCAGGCCGCGAACGGGGCCAGCGCGACCCCGGCCGCGGTGAGCGCCTCCCGCACCTGCCGGGCGATCGCCACCGCACCCGGGGTGTCGCCGTGCACGCAGATCGACTCCGGCGCCAGCCGCAGCAGCCCGCCCTCGACGTCGGTGACCGGCTCGCCGGTGGCCATCGCGACGCAGCGGCGGGCGATCTCCTCGGCGTCGTGCAGCACCGCGCCGGGCAGCCGGCGGGAGACCAGGGTGCCCTGCGGCGTGTACTCGCGGTCGGCGAACGCCTCGGCGACCGTGGTCAGCCCCGCCTCGTCGGCCAGCCGCAGCCAGGCCGAGCCGGGCAGCCCCAGCACCGGCAGCTCGCGGTCGTACTCGACCACCGCCCGCACGACCGCCGCCGCCTGCTCCTCGTGCGCGACGATCGTGTTGTAGAGCGCGCCGTGCGGCTTCACGTAGCGCACCGTCGTGCCGGCCACCCGGGCGAAGGCCTCGAGCGCACCGATCTGGTACAGCACGTCGGCGGTCAGCTCGTCGGGCTCGACGTCGACGAAGCGGCGGCCGAACCCGGCCAGGTCGCGGTAGGCCACCTGCGCCCCGACGGCCACCCCGGCCTCCGCGGCCCGCGCGCACACCCGCCGCATGATCGAGGGGTCACCGGCGTGGAAGCCGCAGGCCACGTTGGCGCTGGTGACGACGTCGAGCAGCGCCTCGTCGTCCCCGAGCCGCCACTGGCCGAAGCCCTCGCCGAGGTCGGAGTTCAGGTCCATCCCGACAGCCTCCTCACGAGAACAGCGCGATGACCGGGCGGATGGAGTTGACCGCCAGGTAGATCGTCAGCAGCCACGCCGCCCAGCCGACGACGAGCAGCCAGCGCGGGTAGCGGTACCCGTGCATCAGGTCGGACCGGCGGGTGGCCACCCAGAGGATCACCGCGATCCCGATCGGCAGCAGCAGCCCGTTGAACGCGCCGGCGAACACCAGCAGCGTGGTCGGGGCGGCGCCGATCAGCAGGAAGGCCAGCGTGGTGACGGCGATGAAGCCGACCACCAGCAGCGTGCGGGTGCGGTCGCTGGTCCGGGTGCGCGACGTGACGAAGGAGATCGTCGTGTACGAGGCGCCGATGACGCTGGTGATGGCCGCGGCCCACAGCACGATGCCGAAGACCCGCAGGCCCACCTCGCCCGCGGCGCTCTGGAAGGCGTTGGCCGCCTGGTTCTCCGTGCCCAGGTCGGCGCCGCCGGCCACCACGCCGAGGATGGCGAGGAACAGGACGACCCGCATGATCCCGGTGATCACGATCCCGGTGACCGACCCGCGGGTGATGTCGCGGACGTGCTCCCGGCCGGTGACCCCGGAGTCGAGCAGCCGGTGGGCGCCGGCGTAGACGATGTACCCGCCGATCGTGCCGCCGACCAGCGTGGTGATCGCCAGGAAGGAGACCTCCTCGGGGAGGACGACGTTGCGCAGCGCCCGGCCCACCGGCGGGCCCGAGGTGATCGCGATGTAGGCGGTAAGGCAGATCATCAGCAGGCCGAGGACGACGACGATCCGGTCGACCGCGACCCCGGCCCGGCGGCTCAGGAAGATGCCGATGGCGATGAGGGCGGAGACCGCGCCGCCGATCCTGGGGTCCAGCCCGAGCATCGCGTCGAAGCCCAGGCCCGCGCCGGCGACGTTGCCGATGTTGAACACCAGCCCGCCGATGAGCAGGAAGGCGGCCATCACCCAGCCGAGTCCGGGCGCGACCAGGTTGCCCAGCTCCTGGGCCCGCCGGCCGCTGACGCCGATCACCCGCCACACGTTCAGCTGCAGCGCGATGTCGATGACGATCGAGACCGCGATGGCGAAGGCGAACGCCGCACCCAGCTGGACGGTGAACGTCGTCGTCTGGGTGATGAAGCCCGGGCCGATGGCCGAGGTCGCCATGAGGAACATGGCGCCCAGCAGCGTCGAGCGGGTGCCGGAGGCCATCCGGCTGCCGGTCGCGGCCGGGGCCGGGGTGTTCGGAAGCTCGGGCACGGGCGCTCCCCACGGGACACCGGTCAGGGGTGACGCCGCGACGCTAGGGCCGCCCCGTCACCCCCGCAACGGCGGGTGACGCCGGCCCCCCGCTCCAGGCCCCGTCCCGGGTCCCCCCTGAGCTCGCGAGGGGTGGGGAGGACGGGGTCCTCAGTCGGTGCCGGACTCCATCGCGGCGCGGTCGAGCAGCTCCTCGTCCTCGGGGACCGCGCCGCGGGAGGCGATCGCCTGCGCACCGCCCCGGTCCATCGCGCCGATCAGCCCGGTGGAGGCCGCCTGCGCGGCGCCGATCAGCTGCGGGTGCCCGCTGCCGACCATCCCCAGCGCCGCGTACTGCTCCAGCTTGGCGCGGGAGTCGGCGATGTCGAGGTTGCGCATGGTCAGCTGGCCGATCCGGTCCGAGGGGCCGAACGCGGAGTCCTCGGTGCGCTCCATCGACAGCTTGTCCGGGTGGTAGCTGAACGCCGGCCCGCTGGTGTCGAGGATCGAGTAGTCCTCGCCGCGCCGCAGCCGCAGCGTGACCTCGCCGGTGACCGCCGTCCCGACCCAGCGCTGCAGCGCCTCCCGCAGCATCAGCGCCTGGGGGTCCAGCCAGCGGCCCTCGTACATGAGCCGGCCCAGCCGGCGGCCCTCGCTGTGGTAGGTGGCCAGGGTGTCCTCGTTGTGGATGGCGTTGACCAGCCGCTCGTAGCCGGCGTGCAGCAGCGCCATCCCGGGTGCCTCGTAGATTCCCCGGCTCTTGGCCTCGATGACCCGGTTCTCGATCTGGTCGGACATGCCCAGCCCGTGCCGGCCGCCGATGGCGTTGGCCGTCAGCACCAGGTCGACGGCGGAGTCGAAGGTCTTGTCGTTGATCGTGACCGGCCGGCCCTGCTCGAAGCCGATCGTCACGTCCTCGGGCTCGATCTCGACCGCCGGGTCCCAGAACCGCACCCCCATGATCGGCTGGACGATCTCCACGCCGGTGTCGAGGTGCTCGAGCGCCTTGGCCTCGTGCGTGGCGCCCCAGATGTTGGCGTCGGTCGAGTAGGCCTTCTCGGTGCTGTCCCGGTAGGGCAGGCCGTGGGCCTCCAGCCACTCGGACATCTCCTTGCGGCCGCCGAGCTCGGTGACGAAGTCGGCGTCCAGCCACGGCTTGTAGATCCGCAGCGACGGGTTGGCCAGCAGGCCGTACCGGTAGAACCGCTCGATGTCGTTGCCCTTGAACGTCGAGCCGTCGCCCCAGATCTGGACGTCGTCCTCGAGCATGGCGCGGACCAGCAGCGTGCCGGTGACCGCGCGGCCGAGCGGGGTGGTGTTGAAGTAGCTGCGGCCGCCCGAGCGGATGTGGAACGCCCCGCAGGTCAGGGCCGCCAGGCCCTCCTCGACCAGCGCCGCCCGGGCGTCGACCAGCCGGGCGATCTCCGCGCCGTAGGCCGCGGCCCGGCCGGGCACCGAGCTGATGTCGGGCTCGTCGTACTGGCCGATGTCGGCCGTGTAGGTGCAGGGCACCGCGCCCTTGTCGCGCATCCACGCGACGGCCACCGAGGTGTCGAGACCACCGGAGAAGGCGATCCCGACGCGTTCGCCGACGGGCAGGGACGTGAGCACCTTGGACACGCGAAGAAGTATGCACGACCGTGAATGACCATGCGTCAGTGGGTCCGGGGCGCGTCGACCGGGCAGTCGTGGTCGCCGCGCATCGCGTGTCGGCGCGTGTCGGCGACCGCAACCGCCCACTCGACCCCGGGAGAGCGCCGGCGTCAGCCCCGGACGACGTCGTAGCGCACGCAGACGAACTCCCCGTTGACCGCCCACTCCGTCCGCGCCAGCTCGAGCCGGCGGGGCAGCAGCGGCGCCCCGCCGCCGAGCGTGACCGGCGCGATCGACACGACGACCTCGTCGAGCAGCCCCCGGTCGGCGAACTGGCCGGCCAGGTCGCCGCCGCCGACGATCCACACGTCCCGGTCGCCGGCGGCCGCCGCCATCTGCGCGTGCACCTCGGCCACGTCGGCCGAGGTGAACCGGACGTCGGCGTCCGGGGGCGCGGTCAGCTCCCGGTGGGTGAAGACCCAGGCCGGGACGGTGTAGGCCCACGCGCCGGGGTCGTGCTCCTGCACCCACTGGTAGGTCGTCGCGCCCATGGCCAGTGCGCCGATCCGCTTCTCGAACCCGGCGTAGCCCATCGGGCCGTCGGCGTCGGACTGCCGGGACAGCAGCCAGTCCAGCGACTGCCGCTCGTCGGCGAGAAAGCCGTCGAGGCTGGTGGCGGTGTAGTAGACGGTGCGGGTCATCGGTCCCTCCTCCTCATCGGTTCCGGCGGGTCAGCCAGTCGATCGGGTCCCCGGTGTCCACGGCCAGGCCGGCGTCCCGGAGCAGGTGGCGCACCAGCAGCCGGCGGTGCGCGGAGAACGTGAGGACGTGGGCGACGACGCTGCCGAGCACGAAGGTCTCCGGCGGCTCGCAGAGCGCGTCGACCAGCCGGTCGCCCCAGGCGCCGCGCCGCGCGACGTCCCGGACGGCGGCGAGCCAGCGGGGCGCCACGGCGTCGTGCCGGACCAGCAGGGCGGCCGGGTCGCCGGCACCGCGGTCGGGGTGCCCGGCGCCCTCGATCGAGGCGAGCCACACCTCCTTGGTCCACACCAGCGTGTCCAGGAGCGCGGCCACCGACTCCTCGGGCCCGGACCAGGGCAGCACCGACAGCCCGGGCAGCCGCGGCCGCCGCCACTCGTCGTCCGGCAGCTGCTTCGCCACCTCGAGCAGGGCGCGGGTGTCCTCGACGTCGTGGTGGACCAGCAGCGCGGTCACCTCGTCCGGCGAGCCCCGCCCGGCCTCGTCGGCGACCCACAGCGAGGTCGGCGGGTGGAAGTGGATGCCGTTGGGCGCGGGCAGCCAGTGCTCGTCCCGGGTGCGCGGACGGCCGTCGTCCGGGGTGCCGGGGGAGCGGCCGTAGGCGCGGGCGAAGGCGCGGGCGAAGCCCTCGACCGACTCGTACCCGGCGGCGAAGGCGGCGTCGGTGACGCTCGACCCCTCGCCCAGCTGCCACGCCGCCCGCTCCAGCAGCACCCGGCGGCGCAGCGCCACCGGCGGCTCCCCGGCGCCCCGGCTGACCTGCCGGGCGAAGTACCAGGGGCTGGCGTAGGCGTCGCCGGCCATGTCGGGCAGCGTGCGGTTGTCCTCGTCGAGGACGGCGTCGAGGAGCTCGCGGAGGCGGTCCCGCCCGGGGAGGGGGTCGTCGTCGGCCACGTCGGCGAGTCTGGCCGGGGACGGCGCCGCGGCGCCCGACCGTTCTTGCCCTCCTGCGCGCCCGCCGGGGAGAGCATGGGGCCATGACGTCCCCCGCCGAGGTCCGGTCCGCCTGCCGCGCGGGCCGCCAGGTCCCCACCTCCGGTCTGGCGCCGGGCTGCACCCAGGCCAACCTGGTCGTCCTGCCGCAGGAGTGGGCCTACGACTTCCTGCTGTTCGCCCAGCGCAACCCGCAGCCGGTGCCGCTGCTCGACGTCACCGACGCCGGCTCGCCGCGCACCGCGCTCGCCCCCGACGCCGACCTGCGCACCGACCTGCCGCGCTACCGGGTGTGGCGGGACGGCGAGCTCACGGACGAGCCGGCCGACGTGACCGACCTGTGGACCGACGACCTGGTCGCCTTCCTCATCGGCTGCAGCTTCAGCTTCGAGACCGCGCTGCTGGACGCCGGCGTCCCGGTCCGGAACATCGAACAGGGCCGCAACGTGTCGATGTACCGCACGAACCGGCCCTGCCGCCCCGCCGGCCGGCTGTCCGGACCGCTGGTGGTGACGATGCGGCCGGTCCCGGGCGAGCTGGTGACCACCGCCGTCCAGGTCACCGCCCGCATGCCGCAGGTGCACGGGGCGCCGGTGCACGTCGGGCCGCCGGAGTCCCTCGGCATCGCCGACCTCGCCCGCCCGGACTTCGGCGACCCGGTCGAGGCCGCCGACGGCGACGTCCCGGTGTTCTGGGCCTGCGGCGTCACCCCGCAGGCGGCGCTCATGGCCTCGCGGCCCCCGTTCGCGATCACCCACGCGCCGGGCCACATGTTCGTCACCGACGTCCCGGACGCCGCCTACCGCCTGCCCTGAGCCTGTCCTGCGCGCCCGACGGCGGGTGCGCGCCCCACCCGGGGGGACGGTGCGCGCAGGGCCCGTGCGGCGGTCGGCGAGGCGGTAGCTTCCTCGCCCTCGGAGGCCACCCGAGGGCCGACCAGGAGGGACGCCGATGTCCACTCGCCGCTCGATCTGCTTCTACACGCCGTCGACCGACCCCTCGGGGATGGGCGCGCACATGGTGGACCTGGTGGCGGAGTACGCGGGCACGGCCGACGTGGCCCTGATGATGAGACCGACGGTGGGCGGCCGGCGGCTGCTCGACCGCGCCGCCGGGCTCGGCGCCCGCACGGTGGAGCTGCCGTCCCCCCGCGACGCCCGGTTCGCCCGTGTCGTCTCCGACTTCCTCGCCGCCCACCCCGCCGACGTCTTCCACTGCCACGTCGGCACCGGGAGCGAGGACTGGGACGGCGTCCGCCTGGCCCGCCGCGCCGGGTGCCGGGTGGTCGTGCAGACCCAGCACCTGCCCTACCTGGTCTCCCACCCCCGCAAGCGCCGGGCCTACCACCACGCCATCGAGGAGGTCGACCGGCTGGTCGCCGTCTCCGAAGGGGTGCGCCGCACCTACTCCCGGATCGGCGTCCCCCCGGAGCGGATCACCACCGTGCCCAACGGGGTGGCCCCGCTCCGTGACCGGATCGGCCGGGACGCCGCCCGCGCCGCCCTCGGCCTGGCCCCCCGGCAGCCCGTCGTCCTCACGGTGGGCCGGCTGACCCACATGAAGGGCCAGTGCACCCTCGTCGACGCCGTTCCCGGCCTGCTCGCCCGGGTCCCCGACCTCGCCGTCGTCCTCCTCGGGGACGGCCCGCTGCGGGAGGCCCTGGAGAAGCGGGCGGCCGGGCTGGGCGTGGGCGGTGCGGTCCGGTTCCCCGGCCACCGGACCGACGCCCGCCGGCTGCTGGCCGCGGCCGACGTCTTCGTCCTGCCCTCCCGGCACGAGGGGATGCCGCTGGTGGCGCTGGAGGCCATGGAGGCCGGGCTCCCGGTGGTGGCCACCCGCGTCATCGGCAGCGCGGAGGTCGTCGAGGACGGCGTCACCGGCGCACTCGTGCGACCCGCGGACCCCGCCGCCCTCGCGACGGCCCTCGGCCTGCTGCTCGCCGACCCGGACCGCCGCCGCCGGCAGGGCGCCGCGGGCCGACGGCGCTACCTCGCGCACTTCACCCGGGCCCGGATGGCCCGCGACACCGCGGCGGTCTACGAGGCGGCGCTGCGCGGAGCCGGGCGGTGAGCGGCCTGCGGGTGGGCGTCGTGGGCACCGGGTCCATCGCCGGCCGGGCGGGCTCGACCGTCCGGCTCGCGGGCTGACGAGGGTTGCCGCCCGCGCGGTGCGGGCAGGACGCCGACATGACGACGAGGATCGGCCTGGTCGGGGCCGGGTTCATCGCCGGCCGGCACCTGGACGCGCTCACCGCCATCGAGGGCGTGCAGGTCGCCGGGGTCGCCGACCCGCGGGCCGACCGGGCCGAGGTGCTCGCCGCCCGCGCCGGGGCCGCCGCCTACGCGCACTGGTCGGACCTGCTCGACGTGGAGCGGCTGGACGCCCTCTACGTCTGCGTGCCGCCGCACGCGCACGGGGAGGTCGAGGAGGCGGCGGTCGAGCGCGGGCTGCCGGTGTTCGTGGAGAAGCCGCTGGCGGCGGACCTCGCCACCGCCGAGGCGCTGGCCGCCCGGATCGACGCCGCCGGCCTGCTCACCGCGGTCGGCTACCACTGGCGCTACCTCGACACCCTGGAGACCGCGCGGCAGCTGCTGGCCGAGGCGCCGGCCCGCCTGGTGCTCGGCGCGTGGCTGGACCGGGCGCCGCGGGCGGAGTGGTGGGCGCGGCAGGACGGCTCGGGCGGGCAGACCGTCGAGCAGGCCACCCATCTCTTCGACGTCGCGCGGGTGCTCGTCGGGGAGGTGGAGGGCGGCTGGGCCACCGGCTCGCGCTCGCCCGACGGCCCCGGCGACATCCTCGACGTCTGCACCGCCGCGCTGCGCTTCGAGGGCGGCGCGGTCGGGTCGTTCTCCAACAGCTGCCTGCTGCCGCGGGCCGCCCGGATCGGCGTCGAGCTGGTCGCCCCGGGCCTGGGCCTGTGGCTCACCGAGCACCTGATGGTCGTCACCGACGCCGACGGTGACCGTACGATCCACCGCGGCGTCGACCCGTTCGCCGCCGAGGACCGCGCGTTCGTCGCGGCCGTCCGCGGCGAGGGGGACGACGTCCGCACGTCCTACGCGGAGGCGCTGCGCACCCACCGGCTGGCGGTCGCGGTCGCCACCGCGGCGGCCGGCGGCGGCACGGTGCAGCTGTGAGCCGGCCGGTCCGCAGCATCGGCGTCGTGGCGCCGGGGGAGCCGGCGATCCTGGACCTCGAGGAGCCCGAGCCCGGCCCCGGCCAGGCGTGGGTGCGCACCGAGTGGAGCGGGGTGAGTGCCGGCACCGAGGTGGCGCTGGTCCGCGGCACGGACCCGCACCACCTGCTGCACTGGGACCCCGACCTGCGCTCCTTCGACGACGCCGGCCCGCCCGCCCCCTACCCGGTCACCGGGCTGGGTTACATGGAGGTCGGCCGGGTCACCGAGAGCCGCACCCCGTCGCTGGCCGAGGGGCAGCTCGTGGCCATGGCCTACGGGCACCGCACCGGGTTCTGCGCCGATCCGGCGGTCAAGCCGGTGATCCCGGTGCCCGACGACCTGGACGCGGTGCTCGGCGTCTACCTCGCCCAGATGGGCCCGATCTGCGTCAACGGGCTGCTGCACGCCGCGGCCGACGTGGCCGGGCCGGCCGCGGGCGTCGACGCCGGGGTGCGCGACCGGCACGTGCTGGTCACCGGCGCCGGCGTCATCGGGCTGCTGAGCGCGATGCTCGCCGTCCGGCACGGCGCCGCGGACGTCGTCGTCGCCGAGCCCTCCGCCGCGCGGCGCGCGGTCGCCGAGGCCCTGGACCTGACCACCCTCGCCGATGACGGGTCCGCGTGGCGCGCGGTCAAGGAGCGCTGGCGGCACGGACCGGGGGACGCCGGCGCCGACGTGGTCCTGCAGTGCCGCGGGCACGACGCGGCGCTGGCCACCGCCCTCAAGGCGCTGCGCCCGCAGGGCACCGTCGTCGACCTGGGCTTCTACCAGGCCGGCGCGGAGGCGGTGCGGCTCGGCGAGGAGTTCCACCACAACGGCCTGGCGGTGGTCTGCGCGCAGATCGGCCGGGTGCCGCGCGGCATGGCGGGCACCTGGCCGCGGACGGCGCTGGCGGAGGTCACCCTCGACCTGCTGCGCGCGCGGGGTCCCGAGATCCGCACCCACCTGGTCACCGACGTCCTGCCGTTCGAGGAGGGGCCGCGGCTGCTGGCCGACCTCGCCGGCCGCCGGCTGGCCGCGCCGCCGCTGCAGGCCGTGCTGCGGTTCTGACCCGTGCGGGTGCTGCTCGTCGGCAACCACTGGACCGACGGGCCCGGCGGTGCGGAGACGGTGCTGGTGCTCACCGCGGACCTGCTGCGCGCCGCCGGGCACGAGGTGGTGCCGTTCGCCGTCGCGGAGGAGCGGACCCTGCCGACGCCGGTGCGCTCCTCCCTGCCGGCGGCGGCGGGGGCCGGCGCGCGGACCCGGTTCGGCGAGGCGTGGGCGGGGGTGTGGTCACCGTCCGCCCACCGGGCGCTGGTGGAGGTGGTCGACGAGGTGCGGCCGGACGTCGCGCACGTGCACCACGTCTTCGAGCGGCTGACGCTCTCGGTGCTCGACGCGCTGCAGCGCCGCCGGGTCCCCACGGTGATGACGCTGCACGACTACAAGCCGGTCTGCCCGAACTACCGGTTGTTCACCGCAGGCGCCCCGTGCACCCGCTGCCTGTCCGGCGGCTACTGGCAGGTGGTGCGGCACCGCTGCCTGGAGGGCTCGCGGTGGCGGTCGGTGGCCGCGGCGGTGGACTCCTACGCCGCCCGGGGCCGCGGCGTCTACGACCGGGTGGACCGGTTCGTGGCGCCCAGCGCGTTCCTCCGCGACCGGGTGGTCGACGGCGGTCTGCCGGCCGAGCGGGTGGAGGTGCTGCCCAACCCGGTGGTCGCGGGAGCCCCTCGGCAGGCGCGGGCCGAGCCGCCCGTCGTGCTGTACGCCTCCCGGCTGGTGGCGGAGAAGGGCGTGGACACGCTGCTGGACGCCGCCGCGCGGCTGCCGGACGGGGTGCGGGTGCGGCTGGCCGGGTCCGGGCGGCTGGAGCGGGCGGTGCGGGCGCGGGCCGCCGCCGAGGGGCTGCCGGTCGACGTCCTGGGCCCGCTGCCGCCTGCGGAGGTCGCGGCGGAGCTGCGGGCCGCGGCGGTCGCCGTCCTGCCGGCGCTGTGGTGGGAGAACTGCCCGATGGCGGTGCTCGAGGCCGCCGCGCACGGCGTGCCGGTGGTCGCCTCCGCCGTGGGCGGCGTCCCCGAGCTGGTGGACGACGGCGCGACCGGCCTGCTGGTGCCGCCGGGGGACGCCGCCGCGCTGGCCGGCGCGCTGACCCGGCTGCTGGCCGACCCCGCGGAGGCCGACCGTCTCGGCCGGGCCGGATGGGCCCGCGTGCGGTCCCGGCACGACCCCGCCGGCCACGTCGCGGCCCTGCAGCAGCTGTACCGGCGTGTCGCGTGGTGAGTCGTTCCGGACTCCCTTGTGCCGCAACAGGGCTTGACGGATCCTGCCGTCATCGCCGCTGACGCCGGGTGGGCCGGGCTGCTGCGGCGGCTCGGAGAGTGGGTCGTCATGAAGTGGGCGATCATCGCTGTGCTCGGCTTCGGGTTGGAGATCGCACTGGTCATCGCGATGGCGCGGAGCAACACCGCGCGGTGGGAGCGAGACCACCGGGCCGCCCGGGCGGCCATCAGGGCGCGCGAGGAGGCGGGGCTGCGGATCCGGGCGGCGGCGCTCGTGGCCCAGCACGTGCCGCACGCACACCTGGCGCACCTGCCGCACGTCCACCTGCCGCCGTGGGCCGTCGACCGGCTCTCGCACGCCCGCGGCACCCTGCACCGCCCGCACCTGCACCTGCCGCGCTTCACCCGGCGGCGCCCGGACGAGCCGGTGCCCGCGCCCGAGCCCTCGCCGGACGACGCCACCAGGGCCGGGAAGCCGTCCTCGGAGTAGCCCGCGCCGGCGGGACCGCGGACCCGCCGCAGGTCGGGGCGCCGGTGCTGCAGACTCCCCGGCGGACGCCGGACGAGGAGGTGGGCGGTGACGCCCGAGGACGACCGCACCGAGGCCCCGCTGATCGGGGGCGAGGTCCCGCTGCTGACCGGGTTCCTCGAGCACCAGCGGCAGACGCTCGCCTGGAAGTGCACCGGGCTGACGCCTCGGCAGCTGGCGACCCGCGCCGTCCCCACCTCGGACCTCACCCTCCTCGGCATGGTGCGCCACCTAGCGGCGGTGGAGACCGGCTGGCTGGTCCGCTTCGGCGGGCTGCCGGACGACCTCTGGCCCGACGTCGTCCGGGACCGCGACGAGCAGTTCCGCGTCGACCCCGCGACCGTCACCCAGGAGGACGTCGACGCGGCCTGGGCGACGTGGCACGCCGTGGGTGACGCGGTCGGCACGGTGGTCGACCGGCTCCCGCTGGACACCGCGGACCGGCCGTGGGGCCGGGACGACGAGTTCTCGCTGCGCTGGATCCTGCTGCACCTGGTCGAGGAGTACGCGCGGCACAACGGCCACGCCGACCTGCTCCGCGAGGCCACCGACGGCGCCACCGGCGAGTAGCCGCGAGCTCGCTACGCGGGGAAGGGGAGGAGCGGCGGCGCCTCGGCGCGGGGGTGGCCCCGCGGTCCCTGCGCCGCCCGCTCCGCGCACCGGGCGGCCCGCCGCGCCGCCTCCTGCCGGTCGGCCGCGCGCCGGGTGTGCAGCGCCCGGGCCTCCTCGGCGCCGGGTGCCTCGAAGCCGTCGGCGGTGAGGCGGCAGGCACCGAGCCGGACCCAGCGGCTCCCGCCCTCGACGTCCCGGACCCCGACGAGGAGCCCCGTGTTGTGCCGCCGCACCGCGTACGCGACGCCCCGGACGGCGAGCTCGGTGTCCCCGGCCGACTCGGCCCCGGGACCGTAGAACCAGGTCACGTGCCGGACCCGCCGGCGGTACCGGTCGTCGCGCTCCCGCCAGGCGGTGTCCGGCAGCGGCGCGAGCTGCACCACCACGGCGGCGCTGACCTCGGGGACGACGACGTGCAGGCCGCCGTCGCCGGGGACCTCCTCGAGCCGCGGCCGGAGCCCCTGCGCGGCGAGCCATGCCCCCAGCGCGCGTCGGTGACGGAGGTGCTCGTACGCCGGCCCGGCGTCGGACCCGGCGAAGGCGCAGCGCACCTCGGCGGGGTGGCGGAAGTGCGGCCGGGCGCCGGCGCGGACCTCCAGGGACAGCCGGCTGCCGCAGCCACCGGCCTCCCGCGAACACCAGAAGCCGCGGCCGCGGTGGAGGCCGAGCACGCGGGCCGCCGTCCCGTCCTCGGGCAGCGCGACGGCGGCCGTGCCCGCCGGCCCGTCCGTCACCGCCCACCGCAGCTCGATCGACACGCCGGGACGGTAGGCCGGGGGTCCGACAGGACCGAGCCCCACAGGATCAGCGGGCGACCGAGCGGAACAGCTCCAGCACCCGGTCGGCGTGCGCGTCGAAGGTGTGCTGCTCGCGCACGGCGAGGGCCGCGGCCGCACCCTGCCGGGTGGTCCGCTCCTCGGCGAGGAGGCCGGTCACGTCCTCGACGGATCGGTACAGCAGCCCGGTGCCGTCGCGGCGCAGCACCCGCTCCACCGACACCAGCGACCCGGGGTTGGCCTGCTGCAGCAGCGGCAGCCCGGCGGCGAGGTAGACCGGCAGCCGGGCGGGGGAGTTGAGGTCGTCCCAGGTCGCCCGGCGCAGGTCCCCGCCGTTGGCGCTGTCGAAGCGGTGCAGCCACCCGGCGTCGTACCGGGACAGCTCGCGCACCCACCCCTCCGGCCCGACCGGCGGGTGCAGGTGCACGAACCCCGGCGCGGCGGCGAGCGCGGCGTCCAGCCAGCCGGTCCACGACCCCTTCGGCCCGGGCGCCCGCACCTGCCCGTACAGGTGGGTGTGCACGCCGCGGGCCGCCAGCCCGAGGACCCAGTCGAGGTCCAGCCCGGACGGCCGGCCGGCGACGACGGTGTGCGGCTGACCATCGGCGTCCGACAGCTTCGGCGACATCGGTGCGTCGAGCCAGTCGCGCTTGGGCAGGTCGCCGTCCAGCACGCCGAGCCGGGCGGGGTCGACCCGGCCGGACAGCGCCAGGGCGAACCAGTCGCGCTCCTCGTCGGTGGCGAACAGCGAGGCGTCGGCGCGGGACACCAGCTCGGCCAGCAGCGGCCACTCGCCGCGGACGGTGCTGCGCTGCGGTGCCTCCTTGAACGTCCAGACGAACGGCAGCTCGGGGAAGGCCGACTGCACTTCGCGCGCGAAAGGCACCGCCCGCCAGTTCAGCTGCGCCCAGACGACGTCGGGGTCCAGCGACCGCACCTCGTCCCGCCAGCGGTCGGGGGAGAGGTCGGGGACGTGCCCGAACGGCAGCGGCCCCACGGTGGCGTCGCCGAGGCCGTCGGCCGTCCAGAGCCCGGTCAGCCGGGTGCCGCGCTCGGCCAGCGCCAGCACCCGCTCCGGGTTGAGCGCCAGCTCGCCGACCACCAGCACGGAGAGCCCGTCGGCCGGGTACTGGCGGGACCGGAACCGGGCGTAGCGGGCCACCTCGTCGACGGACCCGCCGTCGGTGGAGGCGAAGCGCAGCGGCTCGCGCACCCGGTAGCGGCTGCGGAAGACGTTCAGCCCGCCGTCCCGCGACTCGCGCAGCGCCGCCGACCGCTGGGCCGGGTGCCGGGTCCAGGAGCAGGTGACCCGGCCGGTGTCCGCCGTCCGCCCGCGCAGCCGGTCCCACAGCAGCCGGCCGAGGTCGTCGCTCTCCAGCTCCGCCCGCTCGGTCCAGCGGTCGCCCGTGACCCGGTGCGCCACCTGCACCAGCTGCGCGTACGGGGTGTCCGACGGCTCGGCCAGCCCGGACCGGGCCAGGACGACGTCCGGGTCGGCGAGGCACCCCAGCAGCGCGGCGAGGTGGTCGGGGGACCAGACGTCGTCGGCCGGCAGGTAGGCGACCAGCGGGGTGGCCAGCGCGTCGAGCCCGGTGTTGAGCGTCGCGCCGAGCCCGCGGTTGTCCGGCGAGCGCACGAGCCGTACCCGGGGATCACCCAGCGCGGAGACCACGGCGACGACCGGCGCGGGGTCCGGCGAGCCGTCGTCGAGCACGAGCGCGGTCCACTCGGCGCGGGACTGCGCGAGCAGGCCCTCCAGCGCCCGCGGCAGGAACGCCGCCTGGTCGTACACGGGCACGAGCACGCCGACCGCGGTCACGGGTCCTCGCTGGGGCTCGTCGGCCACGTGCCCGGCGGTGCTGTACCCCTGCGTGACCTCGCGAGCTCCGTCACGCCGCGACCTCCAGCGCGACCCCCTCCCGCACCCGCGCGTAGACCGCCGCCACCCGCGCGGCCAGCCGCGGCCAGGCGTAGTCGCCGGCCCGGGCCCGCGCCCCCGCCGACAGCCGCGCCCGCAGGCCGGGGTCGGCGACCAGCCGGTCCAGCGCCGCGGCCAGCGCGTCGACGTCCCCGGGCGGCAAGAGCAGGCCGGTGACCCCGTGCCGCACCACCTCGGGGATGCCGCCGACGTCGCTGGCCACCACCGGCAGGCCCGAGGCCAGGGCCTCGGTCAGCACCGAGCCCATCTCCTCGTAGGCCGAGGGCAGCACCAGGACGTCGAGGGAGGCCAGCACGGCCGGGACGGCGGTGTGCTCGACGAAGCCGGTGAGGTGGACCCGCGGGAGGCCGGCCGCCAGCGCGTGCACCCGCTCCCGGTCCGGCCCGTCGCCCACCACGACCAGCGACGCCGGCCCGCGCAGCCGGCCGAACGCCTCGACCAGGAGGTCGGCCCGCTTCTGCGGCGCCAGCCGGCCGACGTAGCCGATCCGCGGGCGGGCGACCCCGGGGAACGCGTCCGGCAGGTGCCCGGCGAACAGGCACGGGTCGAAGCCCGACGGGACGGTGCTGATCCGCTCGGCCGGCACCCCGTCGGCCGCCAGCGCGGCCGCCGTCCGGTCGGTGAGGACGACGACCGCGTCGGCCCGCCGCAGCGCCGAGCGCTCGATCGCCCCGCCGAGCGCCCGCAGCAGCCAGGTGCGCGGGCCCCGGCCGGTCAGCGTGTGACCGACGCTGCAGTGCACCGTGACCACCAGCGGGCAGCGGTGCCGTCGCGCGGCGAGGCGGGCCAGCGGCAGGGTGGCGAGGTCCTCGCCCTGGTGGGCGTGCACGACGTCGACCGGCCGGGTGGGGCGCCGCAGGACGACGCGCAGCGCGTCCAGCGCCCACAGCTGGCGCAGCCGCGGCACCGGCAGCCCGGTGCGGTGGACGACGGCCGAGCGGCCCATCGGCTCCGCGCCGCGCCGTCCGGCCAGCCGCGAGGTGACCACCGTCTGCGCGTGCGCCGCGGCGTCGAGGCAGCGGGTCAGCGTGGCGGTGTGGTTCTGCATGCCGCCGATCGGGTCGTACCGCGCGGCCCGCCCGTCCACGCGCACCGGTTCGAACACGCTGCACAGCCGCAGCACGTGGACGGGGGGCACGGGACCTCCGGGTGGACCGACTCCAGCGACATCGGCAGGACCCGCAGTGAAGCAGAGTTGCGGCGCCGTCGCCGCCGGGGAGGATGCCCCGGGTGACCGCCCTCCTCACCGACCCGGCGGTGCGCCGGGTGGCCCTCGTGCGCCTGCGCCTGGGCCTGGGCGACCTGCTCTGCTCGTTGCCCGCGCTGCGCCGGCTGCGCGCCGCCCGGCCCGATCTGGCGGTCACCCTGGTCACCTGGCCGGAGACCGCGCCGGTGGTCGAGCGGATGGCGGACGCCGTCGACGAGCTGCTGCCCTTCCCCGGGGCGGACGACGTCCCCGACCGGCCGCCCGGCCGCGCGCCGGACCCGGCGTCCTGGGCGGCGTTCACCGCCGCGGCGGCGGAGCGCCGGTTCGACCTGGCGCTGCAGGTGTACGGCGACCGGGCGGCCGCCAACCGGGTCACCGCGGCTCTCGGCGCCCGGCGCGTGGGCGGTTTCGCGCCCACCGGCTGGGACCCGCCTCCAGGCACGGAGCCCCTGCACCTGCGCTATCCGGTGCACCTGCACGAGGCCGAGCGGCACACCCGGCTGTTCGAGCACCTCGGACTGCCCCCGGGCGGCCCGCCCGGCATGGCGTTCCCGCTGACGGCCGCCGACGAGGCCGAGCACGCGGCGACGCTGTCCCGCGCCGGCCTGGTGCCCGGCGGCTACGCGGTCCTGCACCCCGGCGCCTCGTCACCCACCCGCAGGTGGCCCGCCGGGCGGTACGCCGCGGTGGGTGACGCGCTGGTCGCCGACGGGCTGGCCGTCGTCGTCACCGGCGGGCCGGGGGAGCGAGCGGTCGGCGCGGCCGTGGCGGCGGCCATGCGCGCCCCGGTGGTCAACCTGACCGGCGCCACGAGCCTCGGTGGGCTGGCCGCGCTGCTGCGCGACGCCGCGGTGCTGGTCGGCAACGACACCGGCTCGGCGCACCTGGCCGCGGCCGTCGGCGCCCGCAGTGTCACCGTCTTCCTGCCCGGCGACCCGGTGCGGTGGGCCCACCGCGGGCCGCGGCACCGCGCGCTGGTCGCCGACGTCCCGTGCGCGCCCTGCCCGCACCTCATCTGCCCGATCGACTTCCGCTGCGCCGACTCGGTGCGGCCCGGGGACGTGCTCGCCGCCGCCCGCGAACTCGTTCCCGGCGATCCCCGCGGGGACCGCCGGGAGGGGGCCGCGTGAACCGGGTCTCGCTGGTCTGCGACTCCGAGAACTGGGGTGGCGCGGAGGTCTACCTGACCCACCTCCTGCGCCGGGCCGCCGGGCTGGGCTGGACGGCGTCCCTGGTCTGCGCCGAGCCGCTCGCCGACCGGTTCGGCCCGTTCGTGCCGCCCGGCCGGCTCGCCGTCGTCCCCCTGGCCCGGCACCGCGGTGC
This sequence comes from Geodermatophilus sp. SYSU D01176, assembly GCF_054050015.1. Taxonomy (NCBI): domain Bacteria; kingdom Bacillati; phylum Actinomycetota; class Actinomycetes; order Geodermatophilales; family Geodermatophilaceae; genus Geodermatophilus; species Geodermatophilus sp. SYSU D01176. Next base: position 46,714 of record NZ_JBJGYN010000013.1, read on the forward strand.
CGCCCCGGTGGTGCGGACCGCGCTGGCCGCGCAGCGCCCGGACGCCGTGCTGGTCAACCTCGTCGACCCCGGGTCGAACGCGGCGGCGGTGGCGGCGGCGCTCGCAGTGGCGCCCACGGTCGGCGTCCTGCACCTGCCGGGTGACACGCGCGCGGGGGAGGGGCGGGCGCACCTGGCCGGGCTCTACGGCGCGATGGCCGCCGTCCTCACCCCGGCCGCCGGCGCCCGCGACCAGTTGGTCGCCGACCTCCGGGTGCGGGCCGACCGGGTGCACGTCGTCCCGAACGGGGTCGACCTGCCCGACGACCCGTCCGGTCCGGCGGGCAACGCGGTGCCGCGGGTCGGCGCGCTGGGCCGGCTGACCGCGCAGAAGGGGTTCGACCTGCTGCTGGACGCCGTCCGGTCGCTGGTCCGCGAGGGCGTGCCGCTGGAGGTGGTGGTCGGCGGCGAGGGGCGGGACGGCGACCGGCTGCGCGCCGCGGCCGCGGACCTGCCGGTCACCTTCTGCGGCTTCGTCGACGACGTCCGCGGCTTCCTCGCCGGGCTGGACGTCTTCTGCCTGTCCTCCCGCCGCGAGGCGCTGCCCCTGGTGCTGCTGGAGGCCATGGCCGAGGGTCTGCCGTGCGTGGCCACCGACGTGGGGGACGTCGCGGTCGCGGTCGGCCCCGACGCCGTCGTCGTCCCGCCGGAGGACGCCGGTGCGCTGGCCGCGGCGCTCGCCGGGCTGCTGGCGGACCCGGCGGCGCGGGTCGACCTCGGCCGGCGGGCGCGGGCCCGGGCTGCCGCCGACTTCGACGCGGGGCTCATGGCCCGCCGCACCCTCGACGTCCTCGCCCGCGCGGCGGGTGTGCGCGCTCCCGCCGCGGGGAACCGCACCCCCATGAGCAAGAAGACCAACCAGCAGGAGCAGCAGGCCGCCGCGCGCCAGGCGAAGAAGGAGGGGATGTCGCCCAGCGAGGCCGGGGTGACCACCGGCGCATCCAAGCAGATGCGGCACGTCAGCAAGGGCGACGACCGGCACGAGAACTCGAGCGCGCAGGGCAAGAGCAAGACCTGATCCTCAGGTTCAGCCGAGACCGAGCGCCCCGAGAGAGGACACCCATGGCCATCGCAACGATCAACCCCGCCACCGGTGAGACGATCCAGACCTTCGAGCCGTTGTCCGACGACGCCGTCGACGAGCGCATCGCGCGGGCCGCCGCCGCCTTCGAGGGCTACCGGCTGACCACCCCGCGGCAGCGGGCCGGCTGGCTGAGGGCCGCCGCCGACGTCCTGGACGCCGACGCGAAGAGCGTCGCCGAGCTCATGACGACCGAGATGGGCAAGACGCTGGCCGCGGCCCAGGCGGAGGTCGCCAAGTGCGCCAAGGGGCTGCGCTACTACGCCGAGCACGGCGAGGACATGCTGCAACCGCAGCCGGCGGACGCGCAGGCCGTGGGCGCGGTCGAGGCCTACGTCGTCCACCAGCCGCTGGGCGTGGTCCTGGCGGTCATGCCGTGGAACTTCCCGCTGTGGCAGGCCATCCGCTTCGCCGCCCCGGCGCTCATGGCCGGCAACGTCGGGCTGCTCAAGCACGCCAGCAACGTGCCGCAGACGGCGCTGTACCTGGAGGAGCTGTTCCGCAAGGCCGGCTTCCCCGACGACGTCTTCCAGACCCTGCTCATCGGGTCCGGCGCGGTCGAGCGGGTGCTGCGCGACGACCGGGTCGTGGCCGCGACGCTGACCGGCAGCAACGCCGCCGGCCAGGCGGTGGCGACGGTCGCCGGGGATGCGCTGAAGAAGACCGTGCTGGAGCTGGGCGGTTCGGACCCGTTCATCGTCATGCCCTCGGCGGACCTCGACCGGGCCGCGGAGGTCGCGGTGACCGCGCGCTGCCAGAACAACGGGCAGAGCTGCATCGCCGCGAAGCGGTTCTTCGTCCACGCCGACGTCGCCGAGGAGTTCACCCGGCTGTTCGCCGAGAAGCTGGCGGCCCTGACCGTCGGCGACCCGATGGACGAGGAGACCAAGGTCGGCCCGCTGGCCACCGAGTCCGGTCGGGAGGACGTCGAGCGCTACGTGGCCGACGCCGTGGAGAAGGGCGCCACCGTCGTGACCGGCGGGAAGCGGGTGGACCGCCCCGGCTGGTTCTACGAGCCGACCCTGGTGACCGACGTGACTCCCGAGATGGGCATCTGGTCGGAGGAGGTGTTCGGCCCGGTCGCCGCGCTGCACACCGTGGCCGACCTGGACGAGGCGATCCGGCTGGCCAACGAGCACGTCTACGGCCTGGGCTCGAACCTGTGGAGCGAGGACCAGGGCGAGCGGCTGCGGTTCATCCGCGACATCCAGTCGGGCATGGCGTTCGTCAACGGGATGACGACCAGCTACCCGGAGCTGCCCTTCGGCGGGGTCAAGCAGAGCGGCTACGGCCGGGAGCTGACCGAGCTGGGCATGTACGAGTTCTGCAACGCCAAGACCGTGTGGATCGGCCCGCCCAGCAGCCAGCAGGGGGAGGGGGACACCGCGGCCGCGGCCTCGGAGTGACCCGCGTCGTCCTGGCGACCGCCTACGGCGGGCCCGAGGTGCTCGCCGTCGTCGACCGGCCGGTGGGCGACCCCGGCCCCGGGCAGGCGCGGGTCGAGGTCCGCGCCGCCGGGGTCAACCCGGCGGACTGGAAGAGCTACACCGGCGCGTTCGGCACCGACCCGGCGGCGCTGCCGCGGCGCCTCGGCTTCGAGGTGTCGGGGGTGGTCACCGCGGTCGGGCCGGACGGCGCGCTGGCCGTGGGCGACGAGGTCATCGGGTTCCGCGTCACCGGCGGGTACGCCGACGAGCTCGTCGTCCGCGCGTCGGCCTTGGTGCCCAAGCCGCCGTCCCTGGGCTGGGCGCCGGCCGCGGGCCTGATGCTGACCGGCGCGACCGCCGTGCACGCGCTCACCGCGACCGGCGTCGGGGAGGGCGACACCGTGCTGGTGCACGGGGCCGCCGGCGGGGTGGGGCTGATGGCGGTCCAGCTCGCGGCGCTGCGCGGTGCGCGGGTGATCGGCACGGTCGGCGACGGCGGCGCCGACCTGCTGCGCCGGTTCGGGGCCGCACCGGTGCGCCACGGCGACGGGCTGGCCGACCGGGTGCGCGAGCTGGCCCCGGACGGCGTGCACGCCGCGCTGGACCTCGTCGGCACCGACGAGGCCGTCGACGTCTCCCTGGCGCTGGTCGCCGACCGGCGGCGCATCGCCACCATCGCCGCCTTCGGCCGGGCCTCCGCCGACGGCATCAGGGCCCTGGGCGGCGGCCCGGGCGCGGATCCCGGCACGGAGCTGCGGGACGCCGCCCGGCCCGAGCTGGCGCGGCTCGCGGGCGCCGGCCGGCTGGAGGTCGTCGTCGCGGCGACCTTCCCGCTGGAGGACGTCGCCGCCGCGCACCGGCGGGGGATGGCCGGCCACACCCACGGCAAGCTGGTGCTGTTGCCGTGAGGGACCGGAACGGCCCCCCTGCAGGGTCCCGCCGCGAGGGTGCGAGTGGTGGGGGCAGGGCGGTCCTCACACCTCCTCGACGGGGAAGGTGCGGCTCGGGGTCACGAACTCGTCCTGCGCGGCGACCAGCAGGATCTCCCGCGAGCGCGCCTGCTCGGTGGCCGTGAGCAGGCCGTGCACGGAGGCCGCGGCCGCGCCGAGGGCGGTGCCGGCGTCCCGGCTCGACAGCCAGTGGGCGAGGAAGAGCGCGGCGATCGCGTCGCCGGCGCCGTTGACCGACACGTCCAGCCGCGGCGTGCGCACCCGGAAGTGGCGGCCGCCCTCGGAGGCGAGCAGGTCGACGGCGTCCCCGGGGGTGTCGTCGGTCTCGAGCGAGGTGGTCAGCACGACCCGGGGACCGAGCGCGTGGACGGCGGCCACGGCGTCCTCCACCTCGGCGAGGCTCCGCGTCGTCGTCCCGGAGAGGAAGTCCAGCTCGAAGTGGTTGGGCGTGACCAGGTCGGCGGCGGGGACGGCCACGTCGCGCATGAACTCGGGGATGCCGGGGCGGACGAAGACGCCGCGGCCGATGTCCCCGATGACCGGGTCGCAGCAGTAGACCGCCGCCGGGTTGGCCTGGCGCACCCGCTGCACGGTCTGCACGACGGCGTGGCCGATGTCGGCCGAGCCGAGGTAGCCGGAGAGGACGGCGTCGCACCGGCCCAGCACGCCGCGGTCGGCGATGCCGTCGACGACCTCCTCGATCGCCGGGCCGTCGAAGACCCGGCCCCTCCACTCGCCGTAGCCGGTGTGGTTGGAGAACTGCACGGTGTGCACCGGCCACACCTCGATGCCCAGGCGCTGCAGCGGGAACACGGCCGAGGAGTTGCCGACGTGGCCGTAGGCGACGTGCGACTGGATCGAGAGGACGGCGACCATGGGGTCACCGTGGCACAGCGGGTCCGCGGGCGTTGCGGTGAGGACGGCAGGATGGCGGCATGGCACTGCCTCCCCTGACCTCCTCCGGCGTCGTGGGCGCGGCCGGCCGGGTCGCCGAGCCGGTCGAGGTCCGCACCGCCGACCTGCGGCTCGCCGGCCGGCCGCTCCCGGTCACCAGCCCCGCCCGCGTCTACGTCTGCGGGATCACCCCGTACGACGTGACCCACCTCGGGCACGCGGCGACGTTCGTGTGGGCCGACGTCCTGGGCTCGGTGCTGCGCGCGGCCGGCGCCGAGGTGGTCACCAGCCGCAACGTCACCGACGTGGACGACGTGCTGACCCGGGCCGCCGACGCGCGCGGCCGGCACTACGACGAGTTCGCGTTGAGCCAGGAGTTCGCGTTCGAGCAGGACATGCGCGCCCTCGGCGTCCGACCGCCGACGCACGCGCCGCGCGCCCGGCACCACGTGACGCACGTCCAGCAGCTGGCGGCGGCGCTGCTGCGCGCCGGGCAGGCGTACGAGCGGGAGGGGCACGTGTTCTTCCGCGGCGCCGGGGTGGTGTCCGGCTCCGGGCTGCCGGTCGAGCGGGCGCGGCGGCTGGCCGCCGAGTTCGGCGACGACCCGGACGACCCGCTGCGCGAGGACCCGTTCGACGTACCGGTGTGGCGGCCCTCCGGCGAGCGGGATCCCGCGTGGCCCTCGCCGTGGGGCTGGGGGCGGCCGGGCTGGCACGCGGAGTGCGCGGCGATGGCGACCGCGACCCTGGGCCGCGGCGTCGACGTCCTCGTCGGTGGTGCCGACCTCGCGTTCCCGCACCACGCGCACCAGGCGGCGATGGCCGAGGCGGCGTCGGGGGTGGCGCCGTTCGCGCGCAGCCGGGTGCACGTCGGGGCGGTGTCCCAGGACGGCGCCAAGATGGCGAAGTCGACCGGCAACCTCACGCTCGTGGCCGACCTGCTGCGGGTGACCAGCGGGCCGGTGCTGCGGCTGCTCGTCCTGGACCGGCCGTGGTCGCAGCCGTGGGAGTACCGGCCGGAGCTGCTCGAGACGGCCTCAGCGCGGCTGGACGACCTGTTCTCGGCCGCGGGCCGGCCGGGTACGTCGCCGACGGCGAGCCGCGCGGTGACCGACCGGCTGCTCGACGACCTCGACGTGTCCGGGGCCCTCGACGTCGCCCTCACCGACGGCGGGGACGCCGCCCGGCAGCTCGTGCGGGTGCTCGCGCTCGGCTGACGGTCAGCTGCCCCTCGCGCGAGGAGACGGGTGTCGAACTCGGCCGAGCCGGTCGGCCCCGCGGCGGGCGTGGGTCATCGCCGCGGGGTTCGGGCCGGTTGAGTCAGAAGGGCGGCGGGTCGTCGGTGGGGTCGGGTGCCGGTGGTGGCCGGTCGGGCCGATCGAAGCCAGCGACCAGCTCCAGCTCGTAGGCGGCCAGCTCGGCCTCGGCCCGCTGCAGCTCGACCGCCTTCTCCTCCGGCGACCGGGCCCACACCGGCAGCAGCTCACCCAGCGACGGGGAGGAGGGGTACGACACTTTCCGGCCGCTGACCAGTAAGAACTCAGGACGGTCCTGCTGGGGCGGCCGATGGTCGGCGAGATGCGCCCGAACGGGGGACCTGTCGGTCAGCGTGGCTCAAGCAGTCACGGTGCCGAGTCGATCACCGAGGACGAGGAAGCGGGTCAGGCGGCGCGGAGCGTCGACGGGGCCGCCGTCGACTGCGTGGTCGGCTTCGACGGGACGATCCAGCGCATCTCCATGTGCCGGTGCCCGGCGCTGTCGACGACGGACACCCAACGGCACTGCGGGCACGGACTGATACGCATGACGGCCACCTCTCGTTCACCTGTTGTTCACCATTGTGGCACCAGGCACACGGATGTGGCCGTTCGACATCCGGAACAGCCTCGGACGAGTGAAGCGGACTACAACCAGCCGACCACCGAGGCGCCGACGGCGACGTACAGGACCGCGCCCGGCACGACGCCGACGGCCGTCCCCAGCGCCGCGGGCAGCCACCGGATGCTCGACAGGCCGGCGGCGTAGCTGACGATCCAGAAGGGCACCGGGCTGACCCGGGCCAGCACGACGGCGAGGAAGCCCCGGTCGCGGAACAACCGGTCGGCGCGGGCCAGCCGCCGTCCGGCGAGGCGGGTGACGGCCGCGCGGCCGAGGTGTCGCCCGAGCGCGAACCCGCCCATCCCGCCGAGCCACCCGGCGCCGACGGCCACGGCCACCCCCGCGGGGAAGCCGGCGGCGGCGCCGAGGAGCACCGACAGGGCGGTCCGCGGGACGGGTGCCATCAGGGCACCCGCCACGCCGAGGACGACGGCGCTCCAGCCCAGTGGCCCGGCCGAGTCCAGCCAGGCCCGCAGCGCCGGGACCCCCGGCCGGTCGACCGTCAGTGCGACGACCGTCGCGGCCACGAGCAGCAGCCCGAGGACGGCGAGCCGCAGCCACGGCCGGCGCGCCGGGGCAGGGCCGGGCGACGACGGGTCCCCGGACCCCGGCTGGTCGGAACCGGAGCCGGGGAGCACGGACCCACGCTACGGGCGGGCACCATGGCCGCGTGGTGGAGAGCCGGCTGGTCAGGGACGCGACCGTCGAGGACGCCGTGGCGTGCGCGGAGGTCTACGCGCCCTACGTCCGCGACACGGCGGTCTCCTTCGAGCTCGAGCCGCCGACGTCGGCCCAGATGGCCGGCCGCATCGAGGCCGCGCTCGCCCGGCACGCCTGGCTGGTGCTCGAGGACGGCGGGCGGGTCGCCGGCTACGCCTACGGCTCGGCCTTCAACGCGCGCGCGGCCTGCGACTGGTCGACGTCGGTCAGCGTCCACACCGAGCCCGGCGGCCGGCGCACCGGCGCCGGCCGCGCCCTCTACACCGCCCTGCTCGGCGGCCTCGCCGCCCGCGGCTACCGGACCGCGCTGGCCGGCGTCGCGCTGCCCAACGAGGCGAGCGTCGGGCTGCACACGGCGATGGGCTTCGAGCCGGTGGGCACCTTCCGGCGGGTGGGCTGGAAGCTCGGCCGCTGGCACGACGTCACCTGGTTCCAGCGCCCGCTGGGCGGGAGCGGCGCAGAACCCGACGACACCCCGCCCACCCCTCCGCGGTGACCGTGGACACGACCGCCCTGCCGGGAGATACTAGGACGTCCAACTAAATCGGCGCGGGTCGCGAACCGGCGTCCGACCCCGGGAGCGGCATGCCGTCCGACCTGCACGTCCCCACCCACCCGGTCCGCTTCGTCACCGCGGCGAGCCTCTTCGACGGCCACGACGCGGCGATCAACGTGATGCGCCGGCTGCTGCAGAGCCAGGGCGCCGAGGTGGTGCACCTCGGCCACGACCGCAGCGTCGACTCGGTCGTCCGGGCGGCGCTGGAGGAGGACGTGCAGGGGGTGGCGATCTCCTCGTACCAGGGCGGGCACGTCGAGTACTTCACCTACCTGGTCGAGCGGCTGGCCGAGGCCGGCGCCGGGCACGTGAAGGTCTTCGGCGGCGGCGGGGGCGTGATCGTCCCGGAGGAGATCGCGCTGCTCCGCGAGCGCGGCGTCCGGATCTTCAGCCCCGAGGACGGTCAGCGCCTCGGCCTGCCCGGGATGATCAACGAGCTGATCCGCGAGTGCGACGTCGACCTGACCGAGCACGGCCCGGACGTCGAGGCGCTGCTCACCGGCGACCCCGCCGCCCTGGCCCGCGCCATCACGGTGCTGGAGTCCGGCCGCGACCCCGAGCTCGCGACCAGGGTGCGGCAGGCGGCCGACGGCCGGACGGTGCCGGTCCTCGGCATCACCGGGACCGGCGGCTCGGGGAAGTCCTCCCTCACCGACGAGCTGCTGCGCCGGCTGCGCACCGACCAGGAGGACAAGCTGCGGGTCGCCGTCCTCGCGATCGACCCCACCCGGCGCCGCGGCGGCGGGGCGCTGCTCGGCGACCGCATCCGGATGAACGCCCTGGAGACCGGCGAGGGCAGCCACACCTTCTTCCGCTCGATGGCCACCCGCGCCGCCGGCGCGGAGACGCCTGCGCACCTGGACGACGTGCTGTGCGCGGTCAAGGCCGCCGGGTTCGACCTGGTGATCGTGGAGACGCCGGGCATCGGGCAGGGCGACGCCGGCATCGTGCCGTTCTCCGACGTCGCGCTGTACGTGATGACGCCGGAGTTCGGCGCCGCGTCGCAGCTGGAGAAGATCGACATGCTCGACTTCGCCGACGTCGTCGCGATCAACAAGTACGAGCGGCGCGGGGCGGAGGACGCCCGCCGGGACGTGGCCCGGCAGATGGTCCGCAACCGCGAGGCCTTCGGGCAGCCGTGGGAGGACATGCCGGTCTTCGGCACCAGCGCCGCCCGGTTCAACGACGACGGCGTGACCGCGCTCTACCAGCACCTGCTCGGCCTGCTCGTCGACGAGGGGCTGCCCGCGGGCGCCGGCGTCCTGCCGCGGGTGGACGTCACGGCGTCGTCCGGGCTGACCAGCGTCGTCCCGGCGCAGCGCGCGCGGTACCTGGCCGAGATCACCGAGGCGGTGCGCGGCTACCACGCGGCGACCGAGGCGCAGGCCGCGGTCGCACGACGCCGGCAGCACCTGCGCACGGCCGCCGAGGTGCTGGACGGCGAGGCCGCCGGGGCCGCGCGGGCCGCGGTCGAGGCCGCCGACCGCGAGCTGCTGCCCGAGGTGCGGGAGCTGCTCGACGAGTGGCCGGCCCGGGTCGAGGCGTACTCGGGCGACGAGTACGTCTACACCGTCCGCGGGAAGGAGATCCGCACCCCGCTGACCCGGGAGACGCTGTCAGGGTCGAAGGTGCGCCGGGTGGCGCTGCCGCGGACGCAGGACGACGCCGAACTGCTGCGCTTCCTGCGCCGGGAGAACCTGCCCGGCGGCTACCCGTTCACCGCCGGCGTCTTCCCGTTCAAGCGCTCCGGCGAGGCCCCCGCGCGGATGTTCGCCGGCGAGGGCGACGCCTTCCGCACCAACCGCCGCTTCAAGCTCCTGTCCGCCGGCAGCGAGGCCACCCGGCTGTCGACGGCGTTCGACTCGGTCACCCTCTACGGCCGCGACCCCGACCCGCGCCCCGACGTCTACGGCAAGGTCGGCACCTCCGGCGTCTCGATCGCCACGCTCGACGACATGGAGGTGCTCTACAGCGGCTTCGACCTCTGCGACCCCACCACGTCGGTGTCGATGACCATCAACGGCCCGGCGCCGGCGATCCTGGCGATGTTCCTCAACACCGCGATCGACCAGCGGCTGGACCGGTTCCGCGAGGAGGAGGGCCGCGAGCCCGACGCGGGAGAGGCCGAGGAGATCCGGGCGTTCGTGCTGGCCACCGTCCGCGGCACGGTGCAGGCCGACATCCTCAAGGAGGACCAGGGCCAGAACACCTGCATCTTCTCCACCGAGTTCGCGCTGCGCTGCATGGCCGACATCCAGGAGTGGTTCATCCAGCACCGCGTCCGGAACTTCTACTCGGTCTCCATCTCCGGCTACCACATCGCCGAGGCCGGGGCGAACCCGATCAGCCAGCTGGCCTTCACCCTCGCCAACGGCTTCACCTACGTCGAGGCCTACCTGGCGCGCGGCATGGCCATCGACGACTTCGCGCCCAGCCTCTCCTTCTTCTTCTCCAACGGCATGGACGCCGAGTACTCGGTGATCGGCCGGGTCGCCCGCCGGATCTGGGCCGTCGCGATGAAGGAGCGCTACGGCGCCGGGCCCCGCTCGCAGCAGCTGAAGTACCACGTGCAGACCTCGGGCCGGTCGCTGCACGCGCAGGAGATGGACTTCAACGACATCCGGACGACGCTGCAGGCCCTCTGCGCCATCTACGACAACGCCAACAGCCTGCACACCAACGCCTACGACGAGGCCGTCACCACCCCCAGCGAGCACTCCGTCCGCCGGGCGCTGGCCATCCAGATGATCATCGACAAGGAGTGGGGCCTCGCCGGCAACGAGAACCCGCTGCAGGGATCGTTCGTCATCGAGGAGCTCACCGACCTGGTCGAGGAGGCGGTGCTGGCCGAGTTCGACCGGATCGCCGAGCGCGGCGGCGTCCTCGGCGCGATGGAGACCGGCTACCAGCGCGGCAAGATCCAGGATGAGTCGATGCTCTACGAGCACCGCAAGCACGACGGCAGCCTGCCGATCGTCGGCGTCAACACGTTCCTCGACCCGCACCGCGACGAGACCCCGCCGAAGCCGTTGGAGCTCGCCCGCGCCACCGAGGCCGAGAAGGAGTCCCAGCTGAAGCGGCTGGCGGACTTCCACGCCCGGCACGCCGACGAGGCCCCGGAGGCGCTCGCCGCCCTGCAGCGGGCGGCGGCCGAGGGCGGCAACGTGTTCGCCGCGCTGATGGACGCCGTCCGGGTCTGCTCGCTCGGCCAGATCAGCGACGCCTTCTTCGAGGTCGGCGGCCAGTACCGCCGGAATGTGTGAAGGACCCCCGTGCCCCCCGAGCAGGACCCCGTCCCCCTCACCCCTCGCACGCTCGGGGTGAGCCTCCGGACGGGGCCGACCGGGCTCACGGCGGGCCCCTGCACCGGGGCCGTGGGGATCGGACGGCGGTCCTGACAGACGACCTCGGGACGCCGGTGGACCTGCCGCGGCCGCCCCGGCGGGTGGTCTCGCTGGTCCCGTCGCTCACCGAGGCGCTGGCGGAGACCGTGCCCGACCGGCTGGTGGGCGCCACCGACTGGTGCACCCACCCCGCCGGCCTGGACCTGCCGCGGGTGCGGGGCACCAAGAACCCCGACCGCGGCGCGATCGCGGCGCTCGCGCCGGACCTGGTCGTCGCCAACCGAGAGGAGAACCGGCGCCTCGACGTCGACCGGCTGCGGGCCGCCGGGGTCCCGGTGTGGGTGACCGTCATCGAGTCGGTCGACGAGGCGTTGGCCTCGATGCGCCGGCTGTTCGGCGAGGTGCTCGGGGTGGGGGAGCCGGGCTGGCTGACGGCGGCGGCCGCGGAGTGGGCGCAGCCGCCACCCGATCCCCGGCTCCGGGTCGCCGTCCCCGTCTGGCGCGACCCGTGGATGGTCGTCGGCCCCCGCACCTTCACCGGCGACGTGCTGGTCCGCCTCGGGTTGGTCAACGTCTTCGCGGGCGCGGAGGACCGGTACCCGAAGGTGTCGGTCGGCGACATCACCGCCGCCGCGCCGGACGTCGTCGTCCTCCCCGACGAGCCCTACCTCTTCACCGCGGACGACGGGCCAGAGGCATTCCCGGGCATCCGCACGGCGCTGGTCTCCGGCCGGGACCTCACCTGGTACGGCCCCTCGCTCGGCCCGGCCCGCGCGCGGCTGCTGGCGGCGGCGCGCGCCTGACCTGGGGTCCGGTCCGCGCCGGGACGGGGACGTGGCACCGGGGGTTGCCTGGTGACACCAGGCCCGCGAGTCCGCTATGAACACGGTCCGTCCCTGTTTCCTCCCACACCGTCCCGGCGACGCGGAGCCCGCCGAGCCGGACGGGCGGCGTCCTCCCCGGGGACCGCGAGACCTCGACGTCGAGGAGAGAGGGAGCAGCCGTGAAGACACGCAGTGCAGTACTCCACACGCAGCCCGGCCGGTACGAGGTCACCGAGGTCGACCTCGACGGACCCCGTGAGGGCGAGCTGCTCGTCCGGATGGCCGCCGTCGGGCTGTGCCACACCGACGACCACGACGTCCCGCCCGGGAGCGCCCCGCCCCTCCGGCTCCCCCTCGCCGGTGGCCACGAGGGCGCCGGCGTCGTCGTCGGCGTCGGGCCCCACACCCCCGGGTGGGCCGAGGGCGACCACGTGGTGCTCAGCTTCGTCGCGGTCTGCGGGCGGTGCCGGATGTGCTCGACCGGGCGGCAGAACCTCTGCGACCTCGGGGCCAGACTGTTCACCGGCGCCCGGATCGAGGACCCGACCAGCTTCCGCATGTCCTACCAGGGCAGGCCGGTGGGCCAGGCGTACGGCCTCGCCGCGCTGAGCGAGCACACCGTGGTCGACGCCCGGTCGGCGGTGAAGATCGACCCCGGCCTGCCGCTCGACAAGGCCGCGCTCGTCGCCTGCGGCGTCCCCACCGGGTGGGGATCGGTCACCAACATGTCCGACGCCCGGGACGGCGACGTGGTCATCGTCATGGGCGTCGGCGGGATCGGGATCAACAGCGTGCAGGCCGCCCGGTCCATCGGCGCCCGCGCGGTCATCGCCGTCGACCCGGTGGGGTTCAAGCTCGAGACCGCCAAGCAACTGGGCGCGACGCACACCGCCTCCACCATGGCCGAGGCCACGGAGCTCGCCCGGTCCCTGACGAACGGCCAGGGCGCCGACGCGACCGTCGTGGCGGTCGGCGTCGTCACCGGCGACCACATCGCCGAGGCCGTGAACTCGATCCGGAAGGCCGGCACGGTCGTCCTCACCGGGACCGGGAGCATGCGCCAGGGAGGCGGCATCCCGATCAACCACACCATGTTCACGGTGTTCCAGAAGCGGCTGCAGGGTGCGCTCTTCGGCGGCTGCAACCCGCGGTGGGACATCCCCAACCTGCTGGCCCAGTACACGGCCGGCACGCTCAAGCTCGACGAGCTGGTCACGCGCACCTACTCGCTGGATCAGGTCGCCGAGGGCTTCGACGACATGAAGGCCGGCAGGAACATCCGGGGGGTCGTCGTCTTCGACTGAGGTCGGCTCGCCCACCGGGCCGGCCGCGGGGCGTTGCTAGGGTCCGCCCGTGCTGCCGCCCACCGGCCCCCTCGCGGGGATCCGCGTCGTCGAGCTGGCCGGCCTCGGCCCCGCTCCCTACGCCTGCCTGCTGCTGGCCGAGCTGGGCGCCGACGTCGTCCGGGTGGACCGTCCCGGTGGCGGCACGCAGCTGGTGCCCGCGGAGCAGGACGCGCTGAACCGCAGCCGCCCGTCGGTCGCCGTCGACCTCAAGAGCCCGGCCGGCCGGGACGTCGTCCTCCGGCTCGCCGAGGCCGCCGACGTGCTGGTCGAGGGGCTGCGTCCCGGCGTCACCGAGCGGCTCGGCGTCGGGCCCGACGTGTGCCTGGCCCGCAACCCGCGGCTGGTCTACGCGCGGATGACCGGCTGGGGTCAGGACGGCCCGCTCGCCGACCGGGCCGGCCACGACATCAACTACCTCGGCCTCACCGGCGCGCTGCACGCCATCGGGACGGCGGAGACCCCCGTCGTCCCGCTCAACATCGGCGCGGACTTCGGCGGCGGCGCGCTGTTCCTCGTGGTCGGCGTCCTCGCCGCGCTGCTCGAGCGGGGCAGCAGCGGGCGCGGCCAGGTGGTCGACGCGGCCATGGTGGACGGCGCCAGCTCCCTGGTCACGATGGTCTACGGCCTGCTCGGTGCCGGGGCGTGGCAGGACCGCCGCGCGGCCAACCTGCTCGACGGCGCCGCGCCGTTCTACGGCACCTACGCCTGCGCCGACGGCCGGCACGTCGCCGTCGGCGCCATCGAGCCGCAGTTCCACGCGCAGCTGCTCGCGGGCCTGGGCATCGACGCGGGCGAGTACGGCGGCCAGCTCGACGTCGCCCGGTGGCCGGAGCAGCGCGCGCGGGTCGCCGCCGCGTTCGCCGGCCGTACCCGCGACGAGTGGGCCGACGCCTTCGCCGGCACCGACGCGTGCGTGACGCCGGTCCTCGGGCTGACCGAGGCGCCGTCCCACCCGCACCTGGCCGCCCGCGGCACGTTCGCCGACCGCGGTGGGCACCCCGAGCCGGCGCCGGCGCCGCGTTTCTCGCGCACCCCGGGCGCCGTCCGCGGGGAGCCGCGCACCCCGGGCCAGGACACCCGCGCGGCCCTGGCCGCGTGGGGGTTCGGCGAGGACGAGCTGGCCGGCCTGCTGGAGGCGGGCGCGGTGGTGCAGGCGGAGCGGGAGGAGCCGCGGTGAGCGACGAGGTGCGGGTCGAGCGGCGCGACGGCGTCCTGCTGATCACGATCGACCGGCCCGAGGCGCGCAACGCGCTCACCCGCGCGGTCGCCGAGGGCGTGGCGGCGGCGGTCGACGAGCTCGACGCGTCCGACGAGCTGCGGGTCGGCGTCCTCACCGGCGCGGGCGGCACCTTCTCCGCCGGCCTGGACCTCAAGGCCTTCCTGCGCGGGGAGATCCCCGCGATCGAGGGCCGCGGGCTGTGCGGCATCACCCAGACCCCGCCCCGCACACCGTTGATCGCCGCCGTCGAGGGCTGGGCGCTGGCCGGCGGCTTCGAGCTGGTGCTCGCCTGCGACCTCGTGGTGGCCGCCGAGACCGCGCGCTTCGGGGTGCCCGAGGTCAAGCGTTCGCTGGTCGCCGCCGGCGGGGGCGCGCTGCTGCTGCCGCGGCGGGTGCCGGCCAACGTGGCGATGGAGATGCTGCTGACCGGCGACCCGATCGACGCCCGGCGGGCCGCGGAGGTCGGCCTGGTCAACCGGGTCACGCCCGAGGGTGGCGCGCTGGACGGCGCCCTGGCGCTGGCGGCGACCATCGCGGCCAACGGCCCGCTGGCCCTGGCCGCGACCAAGGCGGTGGCCCGCGGCAGCGCCGACTGGACGGCCGAGGAGGGCTGGGCCCGGCAGGCCGACCTCGTCGCGCCCGTCCTCGCCAGCGAGGACGCGCGGGAGGGCGCCACGGCCTTCGCCGAGAAGCGGCCCCCGGTCTGGCGCGGCCGCTGAGCGTCCCGCACGGGGTCGCGCCACGGGTGCACCCGGGCAACTACCGTTCGGTGCACGCGCCGCGGGCAGGGGCGACCGTCCGTGGAGCGACCGAGCGACGGGTGGGGGAACGGTGCCGACGATCCAGCGCGACCTCGTGGTGGTCGGCGCCTCGGCGGGCGGCGTGGAGGCTCTGCGCGACCTGCTCGGCCGCCTGCCGGCGCACCTGCCGGCCGCCGTCCTGGTCGTGCTGCACATGCCGTCCGGGTCGCGCAGCTCGCTGCCGGCGATCCTCGGCCGGGTGTGCGCGCTGCCGGTCCACCCGGCCCGGCACGGCGAGCCCCTGGAGCGCGGCACGGTCACCGTCTGCGTCCCCGACGTCCACCTCATGGTCGACGGCGACCGCACCCTGCTGTCCCACGGGCCGCGGGAGAACGGGCACCGCCCGGCGGTCGACGTCCTGTTCCGCTCGGCCGCCCGCGCCGCCGGACCCCGGGTCGTCGGCGTCGTCCTCTCCGGCGCGCTGGACGACGGCACCGCCGGGATGATCGCCGTCCGTGCCCGCGGCGGGGTCGGGGTGGTGCAGGACCCGGACGACGCGATGTACGCCAGCATGCCGCTGCACGCGCGCGACGTCGGCGGCGCCGAGCACGTCGTCCCGGTGGCCGGGATGCCGGAGCTGCTGCACCGGCTGCTCGCCGAGGAGGTCGACGTGGCCGACGTGTCACCGCCGTCGGGGCTGATGGAGACGGAGACCGCGATGGCCGAACTCGACGGCGACGCCTACGACGGTGCCGACCGGCCCGGCACGCCGTCGGGTTTGGGGTGCCCGAGCTGCCACGGTGCGCTGTTCACGATCCGCGAGGGCGGGATGGAGCGCTACCGGTGCCGGGTGGGCCACGCGTGGTCCCCGGAGGCGCTGGCCGAGGAGCAGGCCCAGGCGCTGGAGGGAGCGCTGTGGATGGCGCTGCGCGGCCTGGAGGAGCGAGCGGCCCTGGCGCAGCACATGGGCCGGCGGGCGGAGGAGCGCGGCCACCGGCACAGCGCCCTGCGGTTCCGCCGGCGCTCCGACGAGGCCCGGAACGCCGCCGGGCTGCTGCGCGACCTGCTGCACCGCGGCGAGCTGAGCGGCTCGGCGCTGCCGGACGAGGTCGGGGAGGGCTGAGCCGGTGGCAGAGCAGCAGCCGGCGGGGACGCCGCTGGACGACGCGGTCCTCGAGGACACCGAGGGCGACGCGGCCGACCCCGCGGCCGACCAGGACGCCGACCTCGAGGCGCTGCTCGTCTACCTGCGCGAGCGCCGCGGCTTCGACTTCACCGGCTACAAGCGCCCCAGCCTCGCCCGGCGGGTGCAGCGGCGGATGACCGAACTCGGGGTCGCCTCCTTCGGCGAGTACCAGGACTTCCTCGAGGTGCACCCCGACGAGTTCACGCCCCTGTTCAACACCATCCTCATCAACGTCACCAGCTTCTTCCGCGACGGTGCGGCCTGGGAGCACCTGCGCGACGAGCAGCTGCCCGGGCTGCTGGCCGGCGCCGGGCCGGTGATCCGCGTGTGGAGCGCGGGGTGCGCGTCGGGCCAGGAGGCCTACAGCCTGGCCATCCTGCTGGCCGACGCGCTGGGCGCCGAGGAGTTCCGCAAGCGGGTGAAGATCTATGCCACCGACGTCGACGAGGAGGCGCTGGCCCACGCCCGCCAGGCGCTGTTCACCGACCGGGAGACGGCCGGGCTGACCCCCGCGCAGCTGCAGGAGTACTTCACGCCGGACAACGGCCGGTTCGCCTTCCGCAAGGACCTGCGCCGCTCGGTCATCTTCGGCCGCAACGACCTGGTGCAGGACGCGCCGATCTCGCACATCGACCTGCTGCTGTGCCGCAACACGCTCATGTACTTCACGGCCGAGGCGCAGGCGCGGATCCTCGGCCGGCTGCACTACGCCCTCAACCCGAACGGGCTGCTGTTCCTCGGCAAGGCCGAGATGCTGCTGTCGCACAACCAGCTCTTCGCTCCGGTCGACCTCACCCGGCGGTTCTTCCGGAAGCGCGACGGCACCCCGCCGCCGGACCGGCGCTCCATCGTCCCGCCGGTGCGCCTGCCGGCCTCCGACGGCGCCGAGGACCTCACCCGGCTCCGTCGCGAGGCGCTGCTGTCCGGGCCGGCCGCCCAGCTCGCGTTGGACAGCGACGGCCGGCTGGCGATGGTGAACCGCGCGGCCGAGCGGCTGTTCGGCGTCGAGCAGCGCGACGTCGGCCGGCCGTTCCAGGACCTCGAGGTCTCCTACCGCCCGGTGGAGCTGCGCAGCTCCATCGAGGAGGTGACCCAGACCCGTCGGCCGGTGTGGCTGCGCGGCGTCGAGCGGCGCCGGATCGGCCACGAGCCGCAGCTGTTCGACGTCCAGGTGGTGCCGATCGCCCGCGAGGACGGCGAGATGCTCGGTGCGACGGTGGTCTTCGAGGACGTCACCCGCTACCGGCGGCTGCAGCGGGAGCTGGAGTTCGCCAACCGGCAACTGGAGACCGCCTACGAGGAACTGCAGTCGGCCAACGAGGAACTGGAGACCACCAACGAGGAGCTGCAGTCCACGGTCGAGGAGCTGGAGACCACCAACGAGGAGCTCCAGTCGACCAACGAGGAACTGGAGACGATGAACGAGGAGCTCCAGTCGATGAACGACGAGCTCCACTCCACCAACGAGGAGCTGCGCGCCTCCACCGACGAGGTGGGTACGGTCAACCGGTTCATGAACGGCGTGCTCAGCAGCTTCCGCGCCGGGGTGGCGGTCGTCGACGCCGACCTGCGGGTGCTGGTGTGGAACGCCGCCGCCGAGGACCTGTGGGGCCTGCGCCAGGACGAGGTGCAGGGGCGCCACGTGCTCGACCTGGACATGGGCCTGCCGGTGTCCCGGTTGCACCCGCTGCTGCGCCGGCAGGTCGTGGGGGAGGCGAACAGCGGAGACGGTGGCCACGACACCGTCGAGCTGGACGCGGTCAACCGGCGCGGCCGGCCGGTGCGGGTGCGGGTCACCGTGACCGCCTTCTCCGAGGCACCGGGCGAGGGGGTCGGCGCCGTCGTCCTCATGGACCCGATCGCCTGAAGGAGAAGGACCCCTCTGCCCCCCACCGCTCGCAGGCTCGCGGCGGGACCCTGCCGAGGGGCCGTTCCAGTACGTCACCGGGCTCGCGGCGGGACCCTGCAGAGGGGCCGTTCCAGGACGTCACCGGGCTCGCGGCGGGACCCTGCAGAGGGGCCGTCCCAGGACGTCGCCAGGGGGCCGTCACGTGTCGGCGGCGGCGATCACCTCTCCGGCGTGCCCTTCGACGACCAGCTGGGCGAGGTCGCGGAGCTTGACGTTGAGCCGGTTGCTCAAGGCCACCAGCCGGGCGAAGGCGTCGTCGGCGCTGATGCCGAGCCGGGCCATGAGCACGCCCTTGGCCTGGTCGATGGTCGCCCGGGAGGTGAGCGCCTTCTCCAGGTTCGTCGCCAGGGTCCGCAGGGACTCCCGCTCGGCCACGCTCTGCAGCACCCCGCCGACGGCCGCGGCGACGAGCTCGGCGATCCGCCGACTGTCGCCGCCGAACGCGCCGACCTCGGCGGAGTAGACGTTCAGCACGCCGACCGGTTGCTCACCCTCGCGCAGGGGCAGGCCGAGCACGCTGCGCACCGGACTGTCGGCGAGGAGCCGTCGTAGCCGGGGCCAACGCTCGTCGGTGCGGAGGTCGGAGACGGTCACCGCCGCGCCGGTGAGGTGGGCGTCCCAGCACGGGCCCTCCCCGGCCTGCAGCTGCCGGCCGTCCAGCTCCTGGGCGACGGTGGAGTCGCTGCCGAGCTGCTGGGGGTCCAGCGGCGAGCCGACGGTGATGCTCACCGCGGTGGCCGCCGGGACGGCGCTGTGCACCAGCGTCGCCATGCGCGTGAGCAGTCGTTGCCGGTCGCCGTCCCCGATGGGCAGTGTGGACAGCTCGGCGAGCGCGGCGGCCAGCCCCAGCTGGTCGGCAGGCGACAGCTCGACGGCCGGCCCGGTGCTCCGTGGCGCGGCGGACGATCGCTCCGCGGGGATCAGCACCCACTGCAGGCGGGTGTCGGAGGTCTGCCCCGCCGCGGTGTCCGTGAAGCCGAACAGGTCGGCGACGGCCAGCCCGTGCCGGCGGCCGTGCAGCGTGACCCGCAGGCGCTGCTGCTCGGCCGCGCCCGAGGCCAGGGCCCGGACCGCGGTACGGAACGCGGGCACGTCGCGGGGGTCCAGGTAGACGCTCAGCGGCTTGCCCGCCAGGCGGGGCAGCGGCACCTCGAGGTAGGTCGCCAACGCCGGGTTCGCGTCGACCAGCTTGCCGGCGCCGTCGGTCTGTGCCAGCGCGACCGGTACCAGCCCGGACAGCTGGCTGCGCCACCGGCGCTCGGACTCGTAGCGGGTCAGCAGCTCCTCGATCTGCTCCTGCTGGGCCCGCACCTCCTCCTCGGCGACCCGCAGCTCCTCGTGGGCCACCTCCAGGTCGGCCAGCGTGTGCAGCGCCTCGGCGGGCGGCAGGGGCCGGGCGCGCGTGCGGTCGGGGCGCACCGGGTCGGTGTGGCTGTCCACGGCAACCTCTCTCCTCAGCCGGGCGGAGCGGGGGCCTCGGCTGCAGGTGCTGCGCCGCGCCGGGCATCGGCCGCCGCGGCGGCACGGTCGGCCACCGCCTCCCTGCGGTGCTCGGCGGCCCGGCGGCGGTGCTCGTCGGCGTCGCCGACGCCCCGCGACGCGGCCCGTTCATGGGCCTCGGCGGCGGCCTCGTGGCTCTCTGCGGCCCGCTCGTGGCCCGACGTGGCCCGGCGCAGGGCGACCTCGGCGTGGTCCGCGGCCTCGGCGGCCCGCTGCTGGGCCTGCAGCACGTCCTCGGGGCGGGAGCCACCGGGCCCACCCATCGACCGGCGCCGTTCGGCCAGCTCGCGGGCGCGCTGGGCGGCTTCCGCAGCACGTGCCGCCGCGCGGCGACCCGGGCCGTCGTCGTCCACCCGCACGATGGTCCTCCTCGCGGCTGCCGGCTGCACAGTCGTTCCGGCCGGAGGCGCGCAACCGCCCGGTGCGGGACCCTGGCGTGTCGGCGCCCGACCCGATCCGCCAGGATGGTCCGGGTACAGGGGGAGGGAGGGCCACCGTGGGCAAGCACCGGGCACCTGACGCGGACCCCACCGACTTCGACGCGGCCACCAGCGCGCTCGTCGACGTCACCGGGGACTACGAGGTCGACGTCGCGCACACGCGCATCGGGATCCGGGCCCGGCACGCCATGGTGACCACCGTGCGGGGCTCGTTCGGGGAGTTCGCCGGGACGGCGCACCTCGACGTCGCCAACCCGGCGGCCAGCTCGGTGACGCTGCGCATCCGGACGGCCAGCATCGACACCGGCCAGGCCGACCGGGACGCGCACCTGCGCTCCGCGGACTTCCTCGACGTCGACACCTACCCCGAGATCGTCTTCACCTCCACCGACGTGGAGCAGGTCGACGAGGAGACCTACACGGTGACCGGCGACCTGACCATCCGGGGCACCACCCGGCCGGTGTCGGTGGACTTCACCCTCACCGGCTCGGCGAAGGACCCGTTCGGCAACACGAGGGTCGGCTTCGAGGGCGCGCTGGCGATCAAGCGCAGCGACTGGGGCCTGACCTGGAACACCCCGCTGGACACCGGCGGCGTGCTGGTCAGCGACCGCATCCAGGTCGAGTTCGACGTCTCCGCCGTCCGCGTCTCCTGAGAGAGGACCCCGTCCTCCCCACCCTCCGCATGCTCGAGGCGGGGTTCGGGACGGGGCCGGTCGAGGCTCGCGAGTGGTGGGGCAGAGGGTCCTTCACCAGTCGACGCCGGCCCGCTCGGTGCCCGTGCGGACCAGCACCCGGCCGTCGACGCGGTAGGTGTGCATGACGGTCAGCCGCGGGGTGTAGACGTGCACGCTGACCGTCGGCTCCGCGCCGCGGTTGTCCACCTGGTGCACGTGGTGCGGGCCGAAGTGGCGCACCCGGCCCACGGAGAGCTCGGCGCTGCCGTCGCGGGTGCCCACCCGCTCGGACAGCGTCCCGCGGACGACGGCGAAGGCGCCCGCGGAGCCGCCGTGGTCGTGCAGGTCGGTGCCCTGGCCGGGTAGCCAGGACAGCAGCCACACCTGGGCCCGTGCCAGGTCGGCGTGCAGGGAGGGGTCGAGCGCGTCCGCCGCGGCGTCGGGGGCGAGCAGCGCGCTCCAGCGGCTCTCGGCGCGGTGCTCGACGAGCGGCAGCCAGTGCCGCTCGGCGGCGGCCAGGGCCGCGGCGAGCGCTGCGGCGCCGGTGCGGCGGTCGACCGGCCGGGCCGGGCGCAGCGAGGCAGGGGACAGCAGGGATCCGGTCACGACGGGGTCTCCTCGGGAGGGTCGGGTCCGGCCGCGCGGAACGGTGGCCGGTGGGTCGGAGCGCCGTCAGCGACAGGCGGCGGACCAGACCCGGCCGAGGTCGACGTGCACGCGCCGGACCAGCCGCGGCGGGGCGGCGGAGGGGGCCGGGGCGGCGGGCACGGGTGAATCTCTACCATGTCGGTCGGGTTTGACGACAATTCGCCCGGCGTGTCAGGGTCCCGGCGGTCCAGCCCGGGCCTGCGGGATGTGAGGAGGACCCCCATGCCGCGGTCAGCCGTCCACCAGCACCGTGCGCAGTTCGTGTGCGCCGTCGGCGCGGGTGGCCTCGTAGAACCAGCGAGCGCGCCCTCCGGGCAGCGGGACGACGTCCGCGTAGCGCAGCCCGTGCGGTGGGTGCGGGCTCTGCAGCAGCGGGCCGCCCGCCGCTGCGGTGAACCGGCCGTCGCCGCCGGCCGTCGCGAGCCCGGTGCGCTCCTCCCAGTTCTCCGCGGCCGCGGCGCGCCCGTCGTAGAGGGCCCAGGTGCGGTCGCCGTCCAGGACCACGGTGGCGAACCGGACGCCGCGGGCGTCCCAGCTCCCGGGCGTGCCGGCCAGCGCGGTGCCCTGCCAGGTCCAGTCGACGCCGTCGGCGCTGGTGGCGTGCTCGGTGGTCATCCGGTCGGTGGCGTCCGGGTCGTCGAGGGGGTGCACCGAGGCCCACAGGTGCCACTGCCGCCCGTCGTGCCGGACGACCGGGTCCTTGACCGCCGTCACGTCGCTGCCGGGGAGCACGGTCCGCGGCTCCGCGGTCGCCAGCCCCGCCACGTCGACGGCCTCGAGCAGGTCGACGCGCCAGTGCTTGGTGCCCGGCGTGGCGCAGCTGACGTAGAGCCGCCATCGTCCCTCGGGCGTGTGGGCCAGGGCCGGGCGCTCGAGCGACTCGGCGCCGAACCGCTCCTTGCCGACCGCGATCACCGGCGTGAAGCGGACGCCGTCGTCCGACCGCGACACGACGTTGGCGAACCCGCGGCCCTCACCGACCGGCCGGCGCAGCCGGGCGGCCAGCCACCACGTGCCGTCGACCAGCTGCACGGACGGGCCGCCGGCCCAGGAGCCCGGCCGTGGGTCCTCCGGTTCCAGCACCACCTCGGCGTCGGTCCAGAACCGGTCGGGGGCCGGTGGGCGGACCGGGGACGTCGGGACGGGGTGGCTGGGCACGCGGCGGCTCCACGGTCGACCGGAGGGGGCGCCGCCCAGTCTGCACACCACCGAGGAGGGCCCACCCCGTGACCGGACGCCTGCCCGAGTTCGTCATCGCCGGCGCGCCCAAGGCCGGGACGACGGCGCTGCACGCCGCCCTGGCCACCCACCCCGGCCTGTACCTCTCGCCGGTCAAGGAGCCGAAGCACTACCTCACCGACGGCCGGCCGCCGCCGCGGTCCCAGCAGCGTGGCCCCGGCGACGCGCACAGCGCCCGGGAGTGGATCTGGCGGCGAGAGGAGTACCTGGCGCTGTTCGCCGCCGCCCCGGAGGGCGTCGTCCGCGGCGAGAGCACGCCGTTCTACCTGTACGACCGCGCCGCCCAGGCGCGGCTGGCCGCGGACGTGCCCGACGTCAAGGTGATCGCCGTCGTCCGGGACCCGGTGGACCGGGCCTGGTCGAACTGGGTGCACCTGCGCGCCGACGGCCTGGAGCCCGAGACCGACTTCCGCACCGCCGTCCGGCGAGAGGAGCGGCGGGTCGCCGACGGCTGGGCGCCGTTCTGGCACTACCGGGGCCTGGGCCGCTACGGCGAGCAGCTGCGGGACCTGTACCGGCACGTGCCCTCCGACCGGGTGCTGCTGCTGCGCTACCGCCAGGTGGTCGACCACCCTCGGGAGACCCTCGACCGGGTCAGCGCCTTCCTCGGCGTGGCGCCCGGCGTCGCGCACGCCGTCCCGCCGGAGAACGTGAAGCCGTACGTCGCCGACACCGCCCGCTACCGCGCGCTGTCCCGGGCCGTCCGCGCCGGCGCGGCGCTCGGCGCGTACGCCCCGCCGCGGGTGTGGCGCCAGGTCAGCCGACCGCTGGTCGCCGCGCTGCACGCCGGGCGGGCCCCGCGGCCGTCGGTGCCGGTCGAGGTGCGCCGCGAGGTGCTCGAGCCGCTGCTGCCCGACATCGAGCTGCTGGAGGAGCTGACCGGTGAGTCCTTCGCCGACTGGAAGGGCGACACCGGGCGCGGCGACTTCCGGTCCCGCTCGACCGGCAGCGCGACTTCCTGACCGTGCTGGCTGGACACGGCCACTGCAACCATGGTTGCATCGGCGCGTGGACGGGACCGGGGAGTGGGTGCTGCTGTCCTACCGGTTGCCGCGCGAGCCCTCGGGTCCGCGGACGACGCTGTGGCGGCGGCTGCGTCGGCTGGGGGTGGCCCAGCTGGCCGACGGCCTGGTGGCGCTGCCGGCGGACGCCCGCACCCGCGAGTCGCTGGAGTGGATGGCCGACGACGTCCTCGCGGCCGGCGGCACGGCCGGGCTGTGGGTGGCCCGACCGGCCGGCGCCGCGCAGGAGCGCGAGCTCGCCACCGGGATGGCCGCCGCCCGGGCCGCGGAGTACCGGGCACTGGCCGGGGAGTGCCGCGCGGCGACCGCGACGGAGCCGGCCGAGCGCAGCCGGGCACTGCGCCGGCTGCGCACCGAGTTCCGCGCGATCGGCCGGCGCGACTTCTTCCCGCCGCCCGAGCGCGAGGACGCTGCCCGGGCGCTGAGGGCGTTGACCGAGGCCGCCACGACCGAGCAGGTGGCCCGGTGAGGTGGGCGACCCGGGCCGGCGTGCACATCGACCGGGCCGCTTGCGCCTGGCTCATCCGCCGCTTCCTCGACCCGGAGGCGGAGTTCGTCTTCGTCGCCGACCCGGCCGGCGTCCCCGCGGACGCGACCCCGTTCGACATGCGCGGTGTCGAGCTCGGCCACTCGGGCGGGGACTGCAGCTTCGAGACGATCCTGCGGCGCTACCAGCTGACCGACCCGGTGCTCTGGCGGATCGGCGAGGCGGTGCACGAGGCCGACCTCGACGACGGGCGCTTCGACGCGCCGGAGGCCCCCGGCCTGGACGTCCTGCTGCGGGGTCTGTCCATGACCGGCACCGACGAGCAGACCCTGGCCGTCTCCGGTGCGCTGTTCGACGGGCTCTACGAGTACCACCGCCGCCGCCTGCTGCTCGGCCGCGAGCCGGCCTGACCCTTCCGAGGACCCCCATGGACGTGAACGGCCCCGCCCGGCCTCAGCAGCAGACGGTCGTCCCGTTCCGCACCGCGGTGCGGGCGTGGTTCCTCATCTCGCTGCAGACCTTCGGCGGCCCGGCCGGGCAGATCGCGGTCATGCAGCGCACGCTCGTCGACGAGCACCGCTGGATCGGCCAGCGCCGGTTCCTGCACGCGATGAACTACTGCATGCTGCTGCCGGGACCCGAGGCCCAGCAGCTGGCCACCTACGTCGGCTGGCTGCTGCACGGGACCCGGGGCGGGCTGGTCGCCGGCGGCCTGTTCGTGCTGCCGGGCCTGCTCGCGCTGCTGGTGCTCTCGGCGGTGTACGTCGGGTTCGGGAACACCACCGCCGTCCTCGCGGTGTTCGCGGGGCTCGCCCCGGCCGTGCTGGCGGTCGTCGCCCAGGCCGTGCAGCGGGTCGCGAAGCGGGCGCTGGACAACCGGGCGCTGGTCGCGATCGCGGTCGCCGCGTTCCTCGCCCTGGCGCTGTTCGGGGTGCCGTTCCCGGTCGTGGTCGCCCTGGCCGGTCTCACCGGCTGGGCACTGGGCCGCTGGCGGCCGGCCGCGCTGCCGCGGGGGCGCGCGGGGGAGGCCGCCGACGACGGCCCTCCGCCGGTGGTCAGCGACGACGTCCTGCACGCCGAGCCGCCCACGACGCGCCGCACGCTGCGGGTGCTCGCCGTCGGCCTGCTGGCCTGGGGCACGCCGGTGGCCGCGGTCGCGCTGCTGACCGGCGCAGGCAGCGTCTTCACCCAGCAGGGGCTCTTCTTCTCCGGCGCCGCGGTGGTCACCTTCGGCGGCGCCTACGCGGTGCTCGCCTACGTGGCCCAGCAGGCGGTGGAGGTCTACGGCTGGCTGGGTCCGCGGGAGATGGTGCGCGGGCTCGCGCTGGCCGAGACCACGCCGGGGCCGCTGATCATGGTGGTGCAGTTCGTCGCCTTCGTCGGCGCGTACCGCGACCCGGGCGCGCTGGACCCGTGGGCCGCCGCCGTCCTCGCCTCGCTGCTCGTCGTCTGGGTGACCTTCGTGCCGAGCTTCCTGTTCGTGCTGCTCGGCGCCCCGTACATGGAGCGGCTGCGCGGCAACCGGTCGCTGTCGGCGGCGCTCACCGGGATCACCGCCGCGGTGGTCGGCGTGATCGCGAACCTCGGCGTGTACTTCGCCGTCCACACGCTGTTCTCCGAGACGGTCGACGTCGACCGCGGGCCGCTGCACCTGGAGCTGCCCGACCTCGGCACGCTGCGTCCGGTGCCGCTGGCGATCGCCGTCGTCGCGGCCGTGCTGCTGTTCCGGCTGCGCTGGCCGGTGCTGCGGACCCTCGGGGTGTGCGCCCTGCTGGGGCTGGCGGCGGGGCTGGCCGGGCTGCCCGTCATCTGAGGGAGGACCCCCTGCCCCCCGCCACTCGCGAGCTCGTGGCGGGACCCTGCAGGGGACCAGCGGGACGACAGGGCTGCGCCCCGATGAGTCCGGGCCCCGGCGGCGGTCGGAGGGGCATGACCACCACCCCGCGACCGCAGCGCTCCGGTCCGCTGGACACCGCGTTCACCGCGCCCCTGGTCCGCAGCTCCGCGCCCGGCGGCTGGACCTACGTGCAGATGCCCGGCTCCGCGGAGTTCTTCGGGACCCGCGGGCTGGTCAGGGTGCGCGGCACGATCGACGGCCACCCGTTCCGCAGTTCCTTCATGGCCCTGGGCGACGGCACGCACAAGCTGCCGGTGACCGCCGAGATCCGGCAGGCGATCGGCAAGGAGGCCGGCGAGACGGTCGCCGTGCACCTGGAGTAGCGCCTCGGCTGACCCGCCGGGTCCCGGGGGTCGCCGGACCGCTGGCGTACATTCCCTGCGTCAACGCCACTTGCGACGACCGGAGGCGTGGGGACGACGTGAGGGATGGCGCAGGGCCCTCGGCGCTCGTCCCGGAGCGGCAGACCGCGCCCGGGGCGCCCGCCGTGGCCGTCTTCGACGGCGACTGGACGCTGGAGTCGGTCGACCAGGCGACCGCCGACCTGCTCGGCCGCCGGCTCGAGGAGCTGGCCGGCCGCAACATCTGGATCGCGCTGCCGGAGCTCGCCGGCACGATCTTCCACAGCTTCCTGCTGCACGCCCGCAGCGTCGACGACCGGGTGACCTGGCGGGGCTACTACCCGCCGGCGGGCTCCTGGCTCGACGCCACCGCGCACCGCGCCGGCGACCGGTTGCACGTCTCGCTGCGGCGCAGCACCGGCCCGGTGCCCGAGGGCCCGGTCGACCTGCCCAGCGGCGCGGCGGAGGACGACCGGCTCCGCTTCCTCGCCGAGGTCAGCGAGTCGATGGTCAGCACCCTGGACCCGCGGGAGTCGGTGGCCACGCTGGTCGACCTCGTCGTCCCCCGGTTGTGCGACTGGGCGGTCGTCACCGTGCTCGGGGACGACGGCGCCCCCGCCGACGAGGGGTGGGCGCACCGCGATCCCGCCCGCGCGGCCGACCTCGAGCTCTACCTGAGGCTGCGGACCCGCACCGCTGCCGAGGACAACCCGATGGTGACGGCGCTGCTCACCGGCGAGCCGATCCACCTCCCGGTGATCGACCCGGCGATCATCGAGCCGTCGTTCGGCGGCAGCGAGGAGGTCAGGGCGGCCTGGGAGCGGCTGGACGTCAGCTCGCTCACCGTCGTCCCGCTGCGGGCGCGGGCGGAGACCTTCGGCGTCCTCGGCCTGGTCAACGACTCGGCGCGGCCACCGCACAGCGAGATGGAGATCGCCACGGCGGTGGAGGTGGCCCGCCGCGCCTCGCTGGCCATCGACAACGCCCGGCTCTACGGCCGCCAGCTCGCCGTCGCCGAGACCCTCCAGCGCAGCATGCTCACCCCGCCGCCGCAGCCCGACGACCTGGATATCGCCGTCCGCTACCTGCCGGCGTCCAGCACGCTGCACGTGGGCGGCGACTGGTACGACGCCTTCCAGCAGCCCGGCGGCGCGACGCTGCTGGTGATCGGCGACGTCGTCGGGCACAACGTGGACGCCGCGGCGGCGATGGGCCAGGTGCGCAGCATCCTGCGGGGCATCGCCTTCGACCGGCAGGAGGAGCCGGCGCGGGTGCTCACCCGGGTCGACGCGGCGCTCACCGGCCTACGGATCGGCACCCTGGCCACCGCGTTGATCGCCCGCCTCGAGCAGCCGCCCGAGCTGGCCGGCAGCGGCCGGCGGGTGCTGCGCTGGTCCTCGGCCGGGCACCTGCCGCCGCTGCTGCTGGGCGGCGACGGCCGGGTGGAGCTCCTGGAGGCGGAGCCGCAGACGCTGCTGGGCGCGGAGTCGACCCGGCCCCGGACCGATGCCGTGGCCGAGGTGCGCGCCGGCGACACGCTGCTCTTCTACACCGACGGGCTGGTCGAGCAGGGCCGCACCGGGATCGACGAGGGCACCGGCCGGCTGGTCCACGCGGTCCGCGAGGTGGGCGCGATCCCGGTGGACCAGCTGTGCGACGCGCTGATCGAGCGGATCGTCGGGAGCCGCCCGGAGGACGACGTCGCGGTCGTCGCCGTCCGCTGCCATCCGCAGCGCGACGCCGCGCGGGACGCCTGACCCGCGCGTCCCGCCCCATCGCCGGCTGCTGAGGGTGCGGACGAGGTGGCACCGCGTCACGATGGGTGCGCGGGCACCGGGGCCTCCGGCCGGGTGTGCACCCACCGGGACGAGGAGGCGACCGTGATCGGACGACCGACGGCCGGGAGGGTGCCGGGGCGGGGCCGCACCGGCGTCCCGGTCCCGGCACCCACCACCGGCCGCTCCGTGGTGGTCTTCGCCGACCCCGACGAGGACGCGGCGGCCGTGCTGCGTCGGCTGGCCGGCGTCAGCGACGTCGCCGACTCCCGGGACGTCGAGCCGGGGGACGCCGACGCGCGGGCGCTGCGGCAGGCGGAGGCGGTCGTCTTCCCGGGTCTCGGTCTGGCCGTGGTCGCCGTCGACCCGCGGCGGCTGGCGGGGGACCGGTCGGTGCTGGCCGTGACGCCGGAACTGGTCCACCACGTGCTGCCGGAGGTCCCCGAGGGCTACCTGGCCGGGTACCGGGACGCCGTCGACGACCTCGCCGGCCGGCTGCTGGGGATGACCGGGGACGCGACCGAGCCGAGTGCCCCGCCGTACGCCGACACCCGGCAGTACACCTGGGGCCTGCAGGCCACCGAGGTCGTCGCCTCCCCGCGCACCGGCCGCGGGATCCGGGTCGCCGTCCTGGACACCGGCTTCGACCTCGGGCACCCGGACTTCACCGGACGGGCGGTCACCGCGACCTCGTTCGTCCCCGGCGAGTCCGCCCAGGACGGGCACGGGCACGGCACGCACTGCGTGGGCACCGCCTGCGGCCCGCGCGCCCCCGAGGGGACCCGCGGCTACGGGGTCGCCTCCGACGCGGAGGTCCTCGTCGCGAAGGTGCTCAGCGACGAGGGCTCGGGCACCGACGCCGAGATCCTCGCCGGCATCGCGTGGGCCGTGCGCAACGGCTGCCAGGTCGTCTCGATGTCGCTGGGTGCCGACACCCCCGAGCCGAGCCCCGCCTACACCGCGGCCGGCCGCCGCGCCCTGGGCCAGGGGTCGCTCATCGTGGCGGCGGCGGGCAACAACGCCGACCGGCACGCGGGGGACGTCGGCTTCGTCGGCGTGCCGGCCAACAGCCCGGACGTCCTGGCCGTCGGCGCGCTGGACCCCGCCCTCGCCGTCGCCCGGTTCTCCGCCCGCAGCACCGCCCTCCCGGGCGGGCAGGTCGACCTGGCCGCGCCCGGGGTGGACGTCTTCTCGTCCTGGCCGGTGCCCACCGCTACGACACGATCAGCGGGACGAGCATGGCCACGCCGCACGTCGCCGGGCTGGCCGCGCTGTGGGCGGAGGAGACCGGGCTGCGGGGCCGGGAGCTGTGGCAGACGCTGACCCGGGCGAGCCGGCGGCTGACCGCGCCGTCGGCCGACGTCGGCTCGGGGATCCCGCTCGCACCGCAGTGACGACCCGCCCCGGATCGCCGTCCGGGGCTACGGTGCCGGGGTGACCGCCGTGATCGTCACCGTCGACGACGCCCACCTCGCCCGGATGAGCGCGGTCGCCCAGACGCTGCGCGAGCAGGGCCTGCAGGTGGACCAGGTGCTCGACGAGGTCGGCGTGATCTCCGGGCAGCTGCCCGCCGGGCGGCCGCTGGCCACGCTGCAGGTCGACGGCGTGGCCGCGGTGGAGGAGGCACGTCGCGTCCGGCTGCCGCCCCCCGACGCGCCGGTCCAGTAGCGGCGGCGACACCCGACGTCCCGATCGCGCTTGTCGCAGGCGGCGGGCGCCGCCAGAGTGGGGGGCGTGCACCGCCTGGGTTCCGGATCCGAGCCGCCGAGCGGTTCCTTCCGGGTGGTGCAGGAGGACGCCGGCCCGGTGCTGCACCTGCTCGGCGACGTGGACGAGCCCCTGGTGCAGAGCATGCGCGCGGCGGGGCTGGACGAGCGGGACCTGGTCGCGGTCCACGTCGCCTCGGTCGGCTACATCGACTCGACCGGGTTGTCGCTGCTCGTCCGCTGGGCGCAGTCCGCGGCCCGGGACGGCCGGCCGGCGGTGCTGCGGGCCGCCTCGCCGCGCTTCCGCAAGGTGCTCGACCTCGCCGGCATCTCGGTGCTCTTCGCCCACGAGGACGACGGCCGCGCCTGACGGGCGGCGGCACGTCCAGGGCACGCACCGCCGGGATCCGGGCGGGTGGGGGGCCTCCGGACGTGTCGCGTCGTCGTCATGTCGTCATGACGTATCGTCGGACGCTCCGCCACGACCTGAGGAGCTGCCCGGTGCGCATCGGGATCCTGACCGGCGGGGGCGACTGCCCCGGCCTCAACGCCGTCATCCGCTCGGTCGTCCGCACCGCGACGACCCAGTACGGCAGCTCGGTGATCGGGTTCCGCGACGGCTGGCGCGGCCTGCTCGAGGACCGGACGACGCCGCTGGACGTCCCCGCCGTCGACGGCCTGCTCACCCGCGGCGGGACGACGCTGGGCTCGGCCCGGGTGGCACCGGAGAAGCTGCACGCCGGCCTCGCCGACATGACGGCCGTGCTGGCCGCGCACGGGGTCGACGTGCTCATCCCGATCGGCGGCGAGGGCACGCTCACCGCGGCGCACCTGCTGTCGGAGGCCGGCGTCCCGGTGGTCGGGATCCCCAAGACCATCGACAACGACATCGACTGCACCGACCTGACCTTCGGCTTCGACACCGCGGTCAGCATCGCCACGGACATGATCGACCGGCTGCACACCACCGCCGAGTCGCACCAGCGGGTGCTGTTGGTGGAGGTCATGGGCCGGCACGCGGGGTGGATCGCGCTGCACGCGGGCCTGGCCGCCGGCGCCCACCTCACGCTGGTGCCCGAGGAGCCGTTCGACGTCGCCGAGGTGGCGAAGATCGTCGAGGACCGCTTCACCCGCGGCGACTCGCACGTGATCGGCGTGGTCGCCGAGGGCGCCCAGCCGATCCCCGGCACGATGCTGGTCCGCGACGGCGGCGTGGACGAGTACGGCCACAAGCGGTTCACCGGCGTCGCGCAGCAGCTCGGCGAGGAGCTGGAGGCGCGCACCGGCAAGGAGGTGCGCACCACCGTCCTCGGTCACGTGCAGCGCGGCGGCACCCCGACGTCCTTCGACCGGGTGCTGGCCACCCGCTTCGGCCTGCACGCCACCATCGCGGCGCACGAGGGCCGGGTGGGTCGGATGGTGTCGCTGCGGGGCACGGAGATCGAGCTGGTGCCGCTGGCCGACGCCGTCGCCCGGCTGAAGACGGTGACGCCCCGCCGGCTGGCGGAGACCCTCGCCTTCACCGGTTGACGGCCCCCTCCCAGGGGCCCGCCGCGAGGAACGAGTGGTGGGGAGGGAGGGGGTCCTCACCGGTAGCAGTACGAATCCGAGGACGCGTCCCCGCCCTGCAGCCGCACCTGGTGCGGCCGCAGGCCCCGCCAGTCGGAGCCGCTCGGGAAGAACCGCTCGTCGAGGGTGAGCCCGCCGGCCTGCGGATCGGTGTCGATCTTCGCCATCCAGGAGCCGCACCCGTCGGGGAAGAACTGGTCGTCCCAGGCGCCGTACAGCGAGTTGGTGACGTAGATCCGCCGCCCGTCGCGGCTGACCTCCACCATCTGCGGGCCGCCGGCCAGCGGCTCGCCCGGCGCCGCGGGGTGCGCGGTCCTCCGGACGATGCCGCCGAGGTGCACCGAGCCCACCTCCCGCGGCGCCGACGGGTCGGAGACGTCGTACTGCTTGAGCTCACCGATGCCCCAGCAGGACACGTAGAGCATCCGGTCGTCGACCGACAGGTCGATGTCGGTGACCAGCGGGGGCACCGCCGAGAAGGGCTTGAGCGCCGGGGGCAGGTCGTCCGGGTCGGCGGGCTCGGCGGGGATCGTGATGACCTTCTCCGCCGTCCACTCCTCGCCGTCGCGGGACCAGCGCCACACCGACGCCGAGAGGTCGGCGGTGGAGACGACGACCCCGACGAAGCCCCAGGTGGCGTCCGGGTCGTGGGACGGCCGCAGCTCGAGCACCATCTGGTGCTCCACCCCGAGGTCGACCGTCTGCCGGTGCCGGCCCTCGGCGAGGTCCCAGAAGTGCAGGGCGTGGCCGTACTTCCCGCCGAGCAGCAGCTCGGGGACCAGCCCGTCCTCGACCATCGCCGGGGTGCCCCACTCGCTGGAGACGAGCGTGTTCTGGTTGAGGTGCCACCAGGCGTCGTAGGCCAGGTACTGCGGGCCGCGGTCGGTCTCCCACGCCCGCAGGACGTCGAAGGTGCTGTGGTCCAGCAGCGCGATCCCGCCGGGCCCGTCGCCGTCGCTGGTCCCGCCGAGGCAGGTGAGGAAGACGCCGTCCGGCCCGCAGTGCAGCGTGTGCGGCCGCGAGTAGCCCGCCTTCTCGGCCAGCTCCCGGGCCTCGATGGTCTTGTGCAGCCGCGGCGAGCGCGGGTCGGGCTGGGTGTCGTAGACGTGGACGTTCGAGCTGCGCAGGCCCGGCAGGAGCAGGTAGCGGCGCTGCAGGCCGTCGTGCCCCATGTCGTGGCCCTCGTGCTTGAGCGCGCTGGAGCAGGCGTTCCAGCCGAAGTGGTGGAGCTCGTCGCCGACGGTGGGCAGCTCCGCCCAGCCGACCAGTTGGCCGTAGGTGGGGGAGTCCGGGTCGGTGTCGACGACGGTGAGCGCGTCGGGCTTCTGTCCGGCGCGGTCGAAGGCGACCACGTAGGCCAGCTGCTCGGTCGGCGCGGCGATCGCCTCGGCCGCGCTGCGGTAGAAGGTCGGGTCCATCCGCGTCGGGGTGCTCATGCCGTGGCCTCCAGGACTGGGGAGGACCCGACCCTCCCGCGCCCGGCCGCGTCGGGGAAGACGCTGCTGGTCAGCCGTCGGCGCGTCGCTGCGGACGGCGGTTCCACCACCCACACCGCCGCTGCCGGGACCGGGCGTCCCGGGGGGTCGCGGCGCCGGTCAGCGCAGCGCGGGGGCGACGGCGGCCTGCCGCCGCCGGCGGTGGGCGGCCATGCGCACCGGCGCGTCGGCGGTGCCGTAGCCGTCGTAGCCGCCGAGGCGCTGCACCACCTCGAAGAACACCCGGTCACCGAGCAGCTCGGTGGCCACGTGCAGGTAGCCGCCCGCGGCGTCCTCCTCGTACATGAGGCCGTGCTCGCGGACCGCGGCGAGCACGTCGGCGGGCAGGTCGAAGCGGGCCTCGAGGTCGTCGGCGTAGTTGGCCGGGAGCGGCAGCAGGGGCGCCCCGGCGTCCCGCAGGACCCGGGCGGTGGCGACCAGGTCGTCGGTGGCCAGCGCGACGTACTGCGGTTCGGGCACGCCCGGCGCCCAGCCGCCGCGGCGCAGCGTCGCCGCCGACAGCGCCAGCCGCACCGACCGGTCGGGGTCGGTGACCGCGCGGGTGCGCACCAGCCCGAACGGCGCGGCCAGCTCGGTGACCTCCTGCGGCTCGAGTCCCAGCACCGCCCGGTAGAACAGCCCGGCCTCGTCGAAGGAGTCGAACGGCTGGGTCAGGCCCACGTGGTCCACGCCGGTGACCCCGACACCCGGCCCGGCCTGCTGCCCGGTGGGCAGGAAGTCGGCGGGCCAGCCCTCGGGCACCGTGCGGGTGAAGAAGACCTGCGTGCCGTCGGGTGCGGCCACGGCCGACAGCTCGGCCTCCGCCGCGCCGCGGGTGCGGGGGAGGACCGGCGCGCTCATCGCCTCCGCGCGCTCGGCCGAGCGGCCGGGGTCGGCGCTCTCCAGCCCGAGCGCGGCGACCGAGGCGACGCCGGTGGCAGCAGGGCGGACGACCGAGGCGTTCAGCAGGACCCGCGCGCGGCCCTGCTCCCACAGCTGCACCGGCTTGGAGCGGTGCTGGCCGGTGTGGGTGAAACCGAGCGCGGCGAGCAGCTCGGCCGCCCGCGGCCCGGAGATCCCGTCGACGCCGAGCTCGGTGAAGGACCAGCCCGACAGCGGCGGCGCGGCCGGGGGCGGGGTCAGGCCGGACGCCGGGTCGCGCAGCGCGAGCGCCTCCTCCAGCCACTGCAGCGAGCGCATCGCGTCGACCGCCGTCCGGGTGGGGTCGGCCTGCCGGTACACGTCGTTGAAGACCTCCAGCGACAGCGGCCCGGCGTAGCCGGTGGCGAGCACGGCGGCGAGGAAACCGGACAGGTCGAAGGCGCCCTGGCCGGGGAAGAGGCGGTGGTGGCGGCTCCACTGCAGCACGTCCATCGCCAGCCGCGGCGCGTCGGCCAGCTGCAGGAAGAAGAGCTTCTCCCCGGGGACGGCGGCGAAGCCGGCCGGGTCCCCGCCGCGGGAGAGCACGTGGAAGCTGTCCAGGCACAGCCCGAGCGCGGGGGAGTCCGCGCGGCGGACGGCGTCCCACGACCGCTCCCACGTCGAGACGTGCCGGCCCCACGCCAGCGCCTCGTAGGCGATCCGCAGGCCGCGCTCGCCGGCGCGGGCGGCGGCCGCGGCCAGCTGCTCGGCCAGCCGGTCGACGTCCTCCACGGCGTCCGGCGCGACCGAGGAGCAGACCAGCACGGTGTCGACGCCGAGCGCGGCCATGACGTCGAACTTGTGCTCGGCGCGGCGCAGGTTGCGGGCGGCGCGGTCGGGGTCGGTGGAGTCCAGGTCCCGGAAGGGCTGGTAGAGGTCGATCGACAGGCCGAGGTCGGCGCAGCGGGCGGCCAGCTCGGCCGGGGACCAGGGCGAGGCGACCAGGTCCGGCTCGAAGACCTCGATGCTGTCGAACCCGGCGGCGGCCGCCGCGGCGATCTTGTCCTCGAGGGTGCCGGAGAGGCAGACGGTGGCGATCGCCCGCCGCGGCCGGGACGGGGTCCTTGCTTCAGTCGACACGGGCGTCGCTGACCAGCGTGGTGAAGTGGGCCAGCATCCGCCCGGCGTCGGGCTCGACGCCGGTGAACAGGCGGAAGGCGTCCACGGCCTGGAACACCGCCATGCCGCCGCCGTCGAGCACCCGGCAGCCCAGCTCCCGGGCGGCGCGGACCAGCGCGGTCTCCAGCGGCCGGTAGACGATGTCGGCCACCCACAGGTCGGGCCGCAGCAGGCCGGCGTCCAGCGGCAGGCCCGGGTGGGCGGCCATGCCGGTCGGGGTGGCGTGCACCAGCCCGTCGGCACGCGCCACCGCGGCCGGCAGCGCACCGAGGTCGCCGCCCTCGGTGCGGTCGGCACCGAAGCGCCCGCCCAGCGATGCGGCCAGCTCGCCGGCCCGCCTGCCGTCGACGTCGAGGACGGTCAGCCGGCCGGTGCCCAGGGTGAGCAGCGCGTGCGCGACCGCGGCTCCGGCGCCGCCGGCGCCGAGCAGCACGACCCGGTGCAGCGGGGCCTCGGGCAGGCCGCGGTCGAAGGCCCGCGCGAAGCCGGACCAGTCGGTGTTGTGCCCGACCGCGCGGCCGTCGCGGAGGACGACGGTGTTCACCGCCCCGAGGGCCGCGGCGTCGGGGGAGAGCTCGTCGAGGTGCTCGAGCACCAGCTGTTTGCAGGGGTGGGTGACGTTGAGCCCGTCGTACCCGGCCAGCCGGGCGGCGGCGAGGATCTCGCCGATCGCCGACGCCGGGAGCTGCAGCCGGTCGAGGTCCAGCCGCCGGTAGAGGTAGCGCAGGCCCAGCTCGTCGGCCTCGCGCTCGTGCAGCGGTGGGGTCAGCGAGGGGCCGATGCCGCTGCCGACCAGACCGACCAGGTAGCCCTGCGCGCTGTCCGACACGGACCGCCTCCCCTTTATGTACCAGTTGGTGAGTTGTCGTGAAGGAGACCACACCCGGCGGATCGGCGCCACCCTCCGGTCGAGATCCGCAAGGGGCCGCCGCGGAGGTGCTTGTGATCTGCACCACACCAATGTACGAACTGGTTACATCAGCCAGATCTGTCGCTAGTGTCCGTCCTCGTCGGTGTCCCCGGTCACAGTCGGCCGTAGCCGGCCCGGAGCAGCACCCGCCCCAGCACCGCCGTCCCCGCGCCCCCCGGCGCTCTCCCCGTCCATCCCAGGAGGACCGATGCGCGACTCCGTGGTCGAACCCCCCGGCTCGCACGAGCCCAGCGAGTTCAAGAAGACGCCGA
Organism: Geodermatophilus sp. SYSU D01176; assembly: GCF_054050015.1. Taxonomy (NCBI): domain Bacteria; kingdom Bacillati; phylum Actinomycetota; class Actinomycetes; order Geodermatophilales; family Geodermatophilaceae; genus Geodermatophilus; species Geodermatophilus sp. SYSU D01176. The sequence goes on from NZ_JBJGYN010000013.1 coordinate 82,825, forward strand.
AGAAGGCCGCAGCCAGCGGCTGGATGGGCAGCGCGCTGGAGTACTACGACTTCTTCATCTACGCCCAGGCCGCCGCCCTGGTGTTCCCGACGATCTTCTTCGCGGAATCCGACCCGCAGATCGGCATCATCATCTCGCTGGCCACCTTCGGGGTGGGCTACGTGGCCCGGCCGATCGGCGCGTTCGTCCTCGGCCACTGGGGGGACACCCACGGGCGCAAGAACGTGCTGGTCCTGTGCATGCTGCTGATGGGCGTCTCCACGTTCCTGGTGGCGCTGCTGCCCACCTACCAGCAGGTGGGCATCCTGGCCCCGGCGCTGCTCGTGGCGCTGCGGCTGATCCAGGGCTTCGCCGTCGGCGGCGAGATCTCCGGCGCCAGCGCGATGATCGTCGAGCACGCGCCGTTCGGCCGGCGTGGCTACTACGCCAGCTACACCCTGCAGGGCGTGCAGGCCGGGCAGATCCTCGCCGCCGCGGTGTTCCTGCCGCTGGCCGCCGTGCTCCCCGAGGACCAGTTCGAGTCGTGGGGTTGGCGCATCCCGTTCCTGCTGTCCGCCCTCGTGGTCGTCGCCGGCTACGTCATCCGGCGCCGCGTCGACGAGACCCCCGTCTTCCAGGAGGAGGCCGCGCACGGCGAGGTGCCCAAGGCCCCGATCGTCCAGGCGGTCCGGGAGAGCGGCAGCGACATGCTCCGCGTGGTCTGCATGGCGCTGATGAACGCCGTCCCCGTGGCGACGACCGTGTTCGGCGCCACCTACGCCACCAACGAGACGTACGGCGTCGGCTTCGACACCGGCACCTACCTGTGGATCTCCGTGGTGGGCAACGCGGTCGCCGTGCTGCTGATCCCGTTCGTCGGGAACCTGTCCGACCGCATCGGCCGGCGGCCCTGCATCATCGTCGGCGCGCTCGGCTCGACGGCGCTGTCCTTCGCCTACCTGTACGCGATCAGCCAGGACAACGTGACGCTGGCCTTCGTCCTGGCGATCCTCATGTGGGGTGTGGTCTACCAGGGCTACAACGCGGTCTTCCCGGCCTTCTACCAGGAGCTGTTCCCGACCCGGACCCGCGTCACGGCCTTCGCGGTCTCGCAGAACCTGGGCACCATGATCACCGCGTTCCTGCCCACCCTGTACGCGATCGTCGCCCCGCCCGAGTCGAACGTGCCGCTCATCGTCGGCGGCATCACCTTCGGCATCGGGATCATCGCGGCCACGGCCGCCTGGTCGGCCCGGGAGACCCACCGGGTGCACATGGACGACCTGGGCCGCGACGACGCCCCGGTCGTGCCGCGCGAGGAGTACCAGCGCATCCGCGCCTCGCTCTGATCCCCGTACCCGTACCCGTACCCGCACCCGGTGGCCGGGCCGACTCCGAGTCGGCCCGGCCACCGGCCTCCTCCGAGGGACGGGCGCAGGCGTACCGGTCGACCCGCCCGGGACCGTCCTAGGCTCGGGGTCAGTCCACCGACGTGAAGAGGTCCGCAGCCGTGTCGTCCGCCGTCCAGCCGCTGCCCGACGAGCCCGTCCCCCCGGTCGGGCCCGTCCCGGAGCCCCCGCGGCAGCGCGACGCGGAGCGCACCCGCGCGGAGATCCTGGACGTGGCGACCAAGGAGTTCGCCGACCGGGGCTACGCCGGGGCGCGGGTCGACGAGATCGCCGCCAAGACCAGCACGACCAAGCGGATGATCTACTACTACTTCGGCGGCAAGGAGCAGCTCTACACCGCCGTCCTGGAGCGGTCCTACAGCCGGATCCGCGGCCTCGAGCAGCAGCTCGACGTCGAGCACCTCGACCCGGTCGAGGCCATCCGCGCGCTGGCCGGCCTGACCTTCGACCACCACGAGGCGCACCCGGACTTCATCCGGCTGGTCAGCATCGAGAACATCCACCGCGCCGAGCACATCGCCCGCTCCGAGCGGCTGTCCAACCTCAACACCCGAGCGCTGGACGTCCTCGGGCGCATCCTCGCCCGCGGCCGGGAGGCCGGCGTCTTCCGGGACGACGTGGAGGCGCTGGACGTGCACCAGGTGATCAGCGGCTTCTGCATCTACCGCACGGCCAACCGGTACACGTGGCGTGCCCTCTTCGGCCGGGACATGCTCGACCCCGAGCGGCGCGACCAGCAGCGCCGGATGCTCGGCGACCTCGTCGTCGCCTACCTCACCGCGCGCTGAGCCGGGTGCGGCCGGACTCCCCGCGCCTCCCACCGATGAGAACCGGCATCGGCGATCGTCTCCTTCACGACAGGCACGGCCGGGCAGACCGCCGCGGCCGGGACGATGAGCTGAGGAGCTGGCCAGTGGGCGCGATCAAGGTGCACGAGTTCACGACCGTCGACGGGGTGGTCGACGCCCCCATGTGGACGGTCGACTACGGGTTCCCCGAGGACCTGGCCGCGTCCATCGGTGCCCTGACGGGGTCGTCGTCGGGCATCCTGCTCGGCCGCCGCACCTTCGAGATGTTCGCGCCCGCCTGATCGACCCGGACGGCGGAGGACGACGAGGGCGCCCCGTTCTTCAACGACACCCGCAAGTACGTGGTCTCCTCCACCCTCGGCGACGCCGAGGCGGTGTGGTCGAACTCGACCGTGGTGGGGGGCTACGACGCCGGTCGCCTGCGCCGGCTCAAGGACGAGGCGGGCGGGGACCTGTACGTGAGCGGCAGCGCCACGCTGGTGCGCGCGATGCTCGCCGACGGCCTGGTCGACGAGCTGCACCTGTACGTGTACCCGGTGGCCGTCGGGACGGGCATCCGGTTGTTCCCCGACGGCGCGCCGCGGACGCCGCTGTCCCTGCTCGGTGTCGAGGCGCTGAGCAACGGGGTGGCGCACCTGACCTACGGTCCGACGTCCGCCGCGGGCTGACCGCCCCCTGCGCCCGAGGCTCCGCGCCGAGTGCGGCGAACTCGTGGTCGTCGGCGGTCGATGGCCACGAGTTCGCGGCACTCGACGGGCCGGCGGCCGGGGCCCGCAGTCAGTGCAGGAGCCGCTGCCAGTCGGCGGGTACCCGGCCGCGCGGGCCCGGCGCCGGCTGGTCCAGCGGGTGGTGGACCGGCGGTGCCAGCTCCGGGCCGGCGACGACCTGCTCGCGGGTGAAGTCCCAGAACCAGCTCTCGCCGGGCTCGAAGCTGCGGATCACCGGGTGGCCGGTCTCGGCCGCGTGCCCGCGGGCGTGCCGCGACGGCGAGGAGTCGCAGCAGCCGATGTGGCCGCAGGCGGCGCACCGGCGCAGGTGGAACCACCAGCCTCCGGTGGCGTCGCACTCGACGCAGCCGGTGCCGCTGGGGGGTACCGAGGGGTCGATCGCGACGGGAGCGTGCACGGCGGCCTCCGTTCTCCGGGGCTGCCCACGGTAGGGACGGCGCCCCGCTCCCGGAAGCCGTCGCGGGCGCGGCGGGGCACACTCGGTCCGGGGGACGGAGGTCAGCATGGGGACGGTCAGCCTCTCCGGGAGCGGGTTCGCCGCGGCGACGCAGGCCGCGGGCATCGTGCTGGTCGACTTCCGCGACGCGGGGTCGGGCTCGAGCCAGGCGTTCGCCGCGGTCTTCGACGCCGCCGCACTGCGCCACCCCGACCTGCGCTTCGCGACCGTCGACCTGCGCGCCGAGCCGGCACTGGCCGCCGCGGTCGGGGTGCAGCGGGCGCCGAGCCTCATGGTGTTCCGCGACGGCGTGCCGGTGTTCGCCGAGCCGGGCTGGCTGCCCGAGGACTCCGTCGAGCTGCTCATCGCCACCATCCGGGAGCTCGACATGGCCGCGGTCCGCGCGACCTTCCCCGAGCCGGTCCACCGGACCTGAGCCGCCCGCTGAGGCTGTCGCCGCGGCGACGGCGCGGGCTAGCGTGGTCGGCACCCGGCGACGACGCCGTCCTCCCGCACCGACCCGGCCCCCGGCAGGGCCGGACTGGAGGCCGTCATGGGGCGACCCGTGCTGCTCACCGTCGACGACGACCCGGCGGTCTCCCGCGCCGTCGCCCGTGACCTGCGCCGGCGCTACGGCGAGGACCACCGGGTGCTGCGCGCCGGCTCCGGCGCCGAGGCCCTCGAGGCGCTGCGCGAGCTGAAGCTGCGCGGTGACCCGGTGGCGGTGCTGCTGGCCGACCACCGGATGCCGGAGATGACCGGCGTCGAGTTCCTCGAGCGGGCGATGGACCTGGTCCCGCGGGCCCGGCGGGCGCTGCTGACCGCCTACGCCGACACCGACGCCGCCATCGCCGCGATCAACGACGTCGACGTCGACGCCTACCTGCTCAAGCCCTGGGACCCGCCCGACGAGAAGCTCTACCCGACCGTCGACGCGATGCTGACCGCCTGGCGCGACAGCCCCGACCCCGAGGTGCACGGCGTCAAGCTGGTCGGCCACCGCTGGTCGGCGCCGTCCTTCCGCGCCCGCGACCTGCTGGCCCGCAACGCCGTCCCGTACCGCTGGTTCAACGTCGACGAGCCCGACGGGCAGCGCATCCTCGCCGCCGCCGGAGCCGGGCCGGACGACGTCCCCGTCGTCGTCACCGCCGACGCGCAGGTGCTGCGGCGCCCGACGGAGGCCGAGCTCGCCGCCGTCGCCGGCCTGTCGGTCGAGGCCCGCGAGGAGTTCTACGACCTCGTGGTCGTCGGCGGGGGGCCGGCCGGGCTCGGTGCCGCCGTGTACGGCGCGTCCGAGGGGCTGCGCACCGTGCTCGTCGAGCGGGAGGCGACCGGGGGGCAGGCCGGGCAGAGCAGCCGGATCGAGAACTACCTCGGCTTCCCCGACGGCGTCTCCGGCGGGCAGCTCGCCGACCGCGCGCGCCGCCAGGCGGTCAAGTTCGGCGCCGAGCTGCTGCTGGCCCGCGACGTCGTGGCGCTGGAGGCGCACGGGCCCAAGCGGGTGCTGCACCTCGACGACGGCCGCCGCATCGCCGCGCACGCCGTCGTCCTGGCCACCGGCGTCTCCTACCGCAGCCTGGGCGTGGACGGCGTCGACGACCTCACCGGTCGCGGCGTCTACTACGGCTCGGCGATGACCGAGGCCGTCGAGTGCACCGACAGCGACGTCTACATCGTCGGTGGGGCCAACTCGGCGGGGCAGGCGGCGGTGTTCTTCTCCCGGTACGCCCGCTCGGTGACCCTGCTGGTGCGCGGACCCTCGCTGGAGGCGTCGATGTCGGCCTACCTCATCGAGCAGATCGCCGGCATCGGGTCGATCGCCGTCCGCACCTGCACCACCGTGGCCGGCGCGCAGGGCGACGGGCACCTGGAGGCGATCACCGTGGAGGACCGGCGGACCGGCGAGCGGGAGACGCTGCCGGCCAGCCACCTGTTCGTCTTCATCGGTGGCGCGCCGCGCACCGACTGGCTGGACGGTGCCCTCGTCCGCGACGAGCGCGGGTTCATCCCCACCGGCCCCGCGCTGCTGCACGAGGGCCGCCGCCCCGCGGGCTGGGACCTGGACCGCGACCCGTACCTGCTGGAGACCAGCCTGCCCGGGGTGTTCGTCGCCGGCGACGTGCGGGCCGAGTCCGTGAAGCGCGTGGCCTCCGCCGTCGGCGAGGGCGCGATGGCGGTGACCCTCGTGCACCGGTACCTGGAGGAGCGGTGAACCGGCTGACCCCCGCCGAGCTGCGCGAGCTGTTCCTCTTCGCCGACCTGGACGACGAGCAGCTGGCCTGGGTCGCCGAGCACGGGGTGGTGGTCGCGTACCCGGCCGGCGCGGAGGTCTCGGTCGAGGGTCAGCCGGCCCGGTGCTTCGCCGTCCTGCTGGAGGGGACGCTCAGCATGTCCCGCCTGGTCGGCGGCAGCGAGGTCGAGACCGTGCGGACGTCGCACCGCGGCGTCTACTCGGGGGCGGTGCAGTTCTACGTCGGCGACCGGGTCGACCAGCGCTACCTGGCGTCGGTCCGCGCGGTGACCGACTGCCGCTTCCTCGAGCTGCCCGCGGACGAGTTCGCCGCGCAGTTCCGCCGCTGGTACCCGATGGCGGTGCACCTGCTGGAGGGACTGTTCGTCGGCCAGCGCAACGCCGCGGAGCTGGTCGGGCAGCGCGAGCGGCTGCTCGCCCTCGGCAAGCTGACCGCCGGCCTCACCCACGAGCTGAACAACCCGGCCGCGGCCGCGTCGCGGGCCGCCGCGGCGCTGCGGGAGCGCTTCGCCGGGATGCGGCACAAGCTGGCGCTGCTGTCGGAGGGCCGGCTCGACGGCGCGGTGCTGCGCGCGCTCACCGGGCTGCAGGAGGAGCTCGTCGCGCGGGTGGGCACCGCCCCGGAGGTGTCGGCGCTGGAGCGCGCCGACCGGGAGGACGAGCTCGGCGACTGGCTCGACGACCGCGGTGTGGGAGGCGCCTACGAGCTGGCCGGGGTCTTCGTCGGTGCCGGGCTGGGCCCTCCGGACCTGCAGCGGGTCGCCGACGCCGTGGAGCCGGACGCACTGGAGCCCGCGCTGCGCTGGCTCGCCTACGCCGTGGAGACCGAGTCGCTGCTGGCGGAGATCGCCGACAGCACCGGCCGCATCTCCGGCCTGGTGGACGCCGCCCGCCAGTACTCGCAGCTGGACCGGGCGCCGCACCGGCCCACCGACCTGCACGCCGGGCTCGACGCCACGCTCGTCATGCTCGGCGCCAAGACCCCGCCGGGCGTGCGGGTGGTCAAGGACTACGACCGGTCGCTGCCCGCGGTGCCCGGCTACCCCGGCGAGCTCAACCAGGTGTGGACCAACCTGATCGTCAACGCGCTCGACGCGATGGCGGGGGAGGGGACACTCACCCTGCGCACCGCCCGGGACGGCGACTGCGCGCTGGTGGAGGTCGCCGACACCGGCCCGGGCATCCCCGAGGAGCTGCGGCAGCGGGTGTTCGAGCCGTTCTTCACCACCAAGCCGGTCGGCCAGGGCACCGGCCTCGGCCTCGACGTCTCCTACCGCGTCGTCGTCAGCCGGCACGGCGGCGACCTGCGGGTGCGCTCCCGGCCGGGCGACACCCGCTTCCAGGTGCGCCTCCCGCTCACCGAGGCGGCTCCCGCTGCCTGACCCCCCGGCGATCTCCGCGGAAATCGCCGGGGGGTAGCTCCGCGCGCCGGGGGGCAGCTCCGCGCCCGGGCCGGCTCAGTCGGCCGTCAACGCCAGCAGGACGCCGGTGGTCAGCCCGACGGTGGCGTGCCCGACCACCCCGCGGGCGTGGCTGACCAGCGGGTACTGCCGGGCCGTCGGCAGGGCGGTGCCCTCGTCCACCACGAGCCAGGCGGCGGCACCGACGGCCAGCCCGGCGGCGACCGGGTGCACGCCGCGCCGGGCGAGCAGGGCCGCCAGGACGCCGTAGGTGGTGCCGAACGTCCGGTGCACGGCCAGCCCCACCCGGCCGGCGGCCGCGTCGTCGAGCTCCCGCCCGCCGGCCGCGCCCAGCTGGCGGCCCAGCTGCACGAGCATGCCGCCCGGCGTGATCTCCTCCTCGCGCCGCCGCGAGGCCTCGCTCTGGCGGGCGTGGAAGGCGCCGGTGACGGCGTCCATCGTGCGGCTGGCGACGTAGCCGGCCAGCGCGCCGGTCACGAGCGTGCGGCGGAGTGCGGGCATGGCCTCTCCCGGGGGCGCAGGTGCCCGCAGTGTCCGGCCGTGGCCACCGGACCGGGAAGTGCCGGAGGTCATCGGCTGCCGCGTGCAGGACGGACGGCACCGGGTAGCCCCCCGGGCATCCCTCCCGCACCACCCTGGAGACCCCGTGACGGCTCGGCCGAACGTCCGCCACACGCCCCCCGAGGCCGACGCCGACCGGTACGAGCCCGATCCCCGCCGCTGGCGGGCGCTGTCGGTGACCCTCGTCGCCGGCTTCATGAGCCTGCTCGACGTCAGCATCGTGTCGGTGGCGCTGCCGACGCTGCAGCGCGACCTCGGGGCGTCGGCGGCGGCGGTCCAGTGGGTGGTGTCCGGCTACGCGCTCACGTTCGCCCTGATGCTCGTCCCCGCGGGCCGGCTGGGCGACGCCCTCGGCCGGCGCCGCATGTTCCTGGTCGGGCTGGCCGGCTTCGTGCTGTGCAGCGCCGCGGCCGGGGCGGCGCCGACCGTGGGCCTGCTCATCGCCGCGCGGCTGGCGCAGGGCCTGGCCGCCGGGGTGCTCGCGCCGCAGAACTCCGGGCTGATCCAGCAGCTGTTCCGCGGCGCCGAGCGCGGCCGGGCGTTCGGCATGTTCGGCGCGGTCGTCGGGGTGTCCACCGCCGTCGGGCCGGTCGTCGGAGGGCTGCTGCTGCAGGTGGCCGACTGGCGGTGGATCTTCTACGTCAACGTGCCGATCGGCGTGGTCGCGTTCGTCCTCGCCTGGCGGCTGCTGCCCCGGAGCGGGGCGGGCGGGCGCGGGCACATCGACGTCGGCGGGGTGCTGCTGCTCGGCGCCGGGGCGCTGGCCCTGCTGCTCCCGCTGGTGCAGGCCGAGTCCGGCGGCCTGTCCCGGCTGTGGTGGCTCTTCCCGGTCGGCGTCCTGGTGCTGGCCGCCTTCGGGGCGTGGGAGCGTCGGGTGGTCCGTCTCGGCGGGGAACCGGTGTTCGACCCGCGGCTGGTCACCGAGACCCGCGGCTACGGCCTGGGCGCGGCGCTGGGCACCGTCTACTTCGTCGGCTTCAGCGGCATCTGGCTGGTCTTCGCGCTGTTCTTCCAGACCGGCCTGGGGCTCACCCCGCTGGAGTCGGGGCTGGCGGTCACGCCGTTCGCGCTGGGCTCGGCGGTCGCCGCGGTGGTGGCCGGGCGGCTGGTCGAGCGCTTCGGGCGGCTGCTCACCGTCCTCGGCCTGGTCGGGGTGCTGGTCGGCCTGGGCGCGACGGTCGTCGTCCTGCTGCTCGTGCCCGCCGACACCGTCCCCTGGGCGGTGGCGCCCGCGCTGCTGGTCGGTGGCCTGGGCGGCGGCTGTGTCATCTCGCCGAACATCACGATGACGCTGCGCGAGGTCCCCGTGCGGATGGCCGGCGCGGCGGGGGGCGGGCTGCAGACCGCGCAGCGCTTCGGGGCGGTCATCGGGACGGCGGCCCTGCCCGGCCTGTTCTACGTCGTCCTGGGCGCCACCGCCCGGGACTACCCGGCCGCCGCGGCCGCGGGCCTGGCCGTCGCCCTCGCCGGCATCGCCGCGGCGCTCGTGCTCGCCGTCGTCGACCTCCGCCGCACCCGGCGGCAGGAGGCCGCCGACCGGGCGGACCGCGACCACGACGCCGTCCACGGTCACGGGCACTCCGCCCACTCCTGAACGGACGGCAGGGGCGCCCGGTCCACGATCGGACCGGGCGCCCCTGGGGTCGTGCTGACGAGGTCAGCGCACCGAGGACTCCGCCAGCGTGGCCTGCGCCTCGCCGGCGTCCCGCTGACCGGGGCCGGCGTTGGTCCCGGAGGCCGGCAGGTCCTCGCCGTGGGAGGCCAGGTAGTCGTCGTGCTCGTCGAGCATGGTGGCCTCGTCGAACGGCTCCCGGCCCGACAGCGCCGCCGACAGCTGCTCGCGGTCGAGCTCCTTGGTCCACGTCGCGATGAGGACGGTGGCGACGGCGTTGCCGGCGAAGTTGGTCACCGCGCGCGCCTCGGACATGAACCGGTCGATGCCGACGATCAGGCCGACGCCGTCGAGCAGGTCCGGACGGTGCGCCGAGAGCCCACCGGCCAGGGTGGCCAGACCGGCGCCCGTGACACCCGCCGCGCCCTTCGAGGCGATGATCATGAAGGCCAGCAGGCCGAGCTGCTCGCCGATCGACAGCGGGTCGCCCAGCGCCTCGGCGATGAACAGCGAGGCCATCGTCAGGTAGATGGCGGTGCCGTCGAGGTTGAACGAGTACCCGGTCGGGACGACGATCCCGGCGACCGGCTGGCTGACCCCGGCGTGCTCCATCTTGGCGATCAGCCGCGGCAGCGCGGTCTCCGACGACGAGGTCGAGACGATCAGCAGGAACTCGCGGCCCAGGTACTTCAGCAGCGAGAAGACGTTGATCTTCGCGACCAGGCGCAGCAGCAGACCCAGGACGAGGAACACGAACAGCGCGCAGGTGGCGTAGAAGCCCAGCATGATCACGGCGAGGCTCTTCAGCGCGTCGATCCCGGTCTCGCCGACGACGGCGGCGATGGCGCCGAAGGCACCGATCGGGGCGACCCACATGACCATCGCCAGGATGCGGAAGACCAGCCGCTGGAAGTGCCCGATGCCGCGCAGGATCGGCTCGCCGGCCCGGCCCATGGCCTGGATGGCGAAGCCGGTGAGCAGGGCGACCAGCAGCGCCTGCAGCACCGAGCCCTCGGTCAGCGACGACACCAGCGTGGTCGGGATCAGGCCGAGGATGAAGTCGGTCGTGCCGCCGCTCTCGTGGGCCGTGCCGGCCAGCTCGGCGCCCTCGCCGCGCAGCTCGTCGGACAGCTGCAGGCCGTCACCGGGGCTGAGGACGTTGCCGACCACCAGGCCGATCGCCAGGGCGACGGTCGACATGAGCAGGAAGTAGCCCAGCGCCAGCCCGCCGATGCGGCCGACCTTGGCCGCCTGCCGGATGGCGCCGATGCCCAGCACGATGGTGCAGAAGATGACCGGCGCGATCAGCATCTTGATCAGGCCGACGAACGCGGTGCCGAGCCACTTGAGGGAGACGGCGAACTCGGGGAACGCGAAGCCCACCGCGATGCCGGCCAGCACCGCGCCGATGACCGCGATGTACAGCCAGTGGGTACGGTCCCGCCGCTTCGCGGGAGGCGGCGCGTCGGCGACGGTGCCTGAAGCCATGAGTGCTCCTGGGGTGTGGGAGTGGGTGCCGGCCCGGGGGTGGGCCACGGCACAAACGGTCCGGGCCGCGGTGACCGCCGTCACGCATTCGTTCATTGCGTACACGCCGGTCGCGGTGCCGAGCCGGGTACGCGGCACACTCGCGGCGTGCGCGTTCCCGCCTTCCTCTCGCACCGGCGCCGGGGCGACGCGAGCCTGGCCCGGCGCCTGCTGCTGCTGCAGGCGCTGGTCGTGACCGTGGTCGTGCTGACCATGACCGCGGTCGCCTACCGCGAGGCACAGCAGGCCGTCCAGCAGGCGGCCGAGGAGGAGACCACCGCGATCGTGGCCAGCCTCGTCGATTCCCCGCTGGTCCGCTCGGCGGTGACCGGGCCGGACCCGACGGCGGTGCTGCAGCCCTACGTCGAGGAGGTGCGCGCCGACACCGGGACGTCGTTCATCACCGTCCTGGCGCCCGACCGCACCCGGTTCACCCACCCCGACCCCGCGCAGATCGGCAGGCCGTTCATCGGCACGATCGGCCCGGCGCTGGCCGGGGAGACCTTCACCGAGACCTACTCCGGCACGCTCGGCCCGTCGGTGCGCGCCACCGGCCCGGTGGTGGACGACGACGGCGACGTGGTGGCCGTGGTGTCGGCCGGGGTCACCGTCGAGGCCATCGGGGAGGACCTCGCCGCCGCCGTCCCCGGCATCCTCGGGACGGCGGCCGCGACGCTCGCCGTCGGTGCGCTGGGCAGCGTGGCGCTGTCCCGGCGGCTGCGGAGGCAGACGCACGGGCTGTCCCCGGCGCAGCTGGCGCGGATGGTCGACTACCACCACGCCGTCCTGCACGCCGTCCGCGAGGGGCTGCTCCTCGTGGACGACGAGCAGCGGGTGCAGCTGGTCAACGACGAGGCGCGGCGGCTGCTCGACCTGGCCGACGACCCCACCGGCCGGCACGTCGGCGAGCTGGGCCTGCCGCCGGAGCTCACCGCGGTGCTCACCCAGCAGCGGACCGCCGTCGACGAGGTGCACGTGACCGGCACCCGCGTGCTGGTGGTCAACCAGGCACCGCCGCGGCCGGACGGGCGCTCGGCCGGCACCGTGGTCACCCTGCGCGACCACACCGACCTGCAGGCGCTCACCGGCGAGCTGGACAGCGTCCGGTCCTTCGCCGAGTCGCTGCGGGCGCAGGCGCACGAGGCCGCCAACCGGCTGCACACGACCGTCTCCCTGGTCGAGCTGGGGCGCACGCAGGAGGCGATCGACTTCGCCACCGCCCAGCTCACCGCCGCCCAGCGACTGACCGACCGGGTGGTCGACGCGGTCGGCGACCCGGTGCTGTCCGCGCTGCTGCTGGGCAAGGCCGCGACCGCGCACGAGCGCGGCGTGCAGCTGGAGATCGACCCGGCCACCGTGGTGGGTGAGACCGGGCTGCCCGGCGGTGACCTGGTGACGATCGTGGGCAACCTGCTGGACAACGCGATCGACGCCGCGCTCGCCGGGGACCCGCCGCGGGAGGTGCAGTTCACCGCCGCGGTCGACGACGGCCGGCTGGAGATCCGGGTCGAGGACACCGGGCCGGGGGTGCGCGAGGAGGACCTGCCGCGGCTGTTCGAGCGCGGCTGGAGCACCAAGGACACCACCGGTGCCCCCGCCGGGCTCGGCCGCGGGCTCGGCCTCGCGCTGGTCGCCCAGACGGTGCGGCGGCACGGGGGCACGATCTCGGTGCGGCCCGGGCCGGGTGCGGAGTTCACCGTCTCCCTGCCGGTCCCGGTGCCGGCGGGGGTCGCCCGGTGAGCCGCGTCCCCGTGGTCCGGGTGCTGGTGGTGGAGGACGAGCCCGTCGCCGCCGAGGCCCACCGCGCCTACGTCGACCGGACGCCGGGCTTCACCACCGCGGCGGTCGCCGGCACCGGCGCGGCGGCCCTCGACGCGCTGTCCCGGCTGCCGGTCGACCTCGTCCTGCTCGACATGAACCTGCCCGACACGCACGGCATCGAGCTGTGCCGCCGCATCCGCGCCGCCGGGGCGCAGGTCGACGTCCTCGCGGTCACCTCGGCCCGCGAGCTGGCCACGGTGCGGGCCGCCGCCGCGCACGGCGTCGTCGGATACCTGCTCAAGCCCTTCACCTACCCGGCGCTGCGCGACCGGCTGGCCGCCTACGCCGACTACCGCCGGCGGCTGCACGCGGGCGGGGACGCCGCCGGGCAGGACGACGTCGACCGCGTGCTCGGCGGCGTGCGCCCGGCCCGGTCGGCACCGCTGCCCAAGGGGATGGGCCGGGAGACCCTCGACGCCGTCGTCGCGGCCGTCCGGGCCGCCGGTGAGGGCCTGTCGGCCGCGGAGACCGCGGAGCTGATCGGCGCCTCCCGGATCACCGCCCGGCGCTACCTGGAGTACCTCGCCGACACCGGGCTGGTCGACCGGGCGCCCCGCTACGGCGGCGCGGGCCGCCCGGAGCTCGAGTACCGCTGGCGCTGACGCGCGCCCCTCCGCCGGGAACGGCGCGTGCCCCGGGCCGGTCCGCCTCTACGCTGCCGCTGGACCGGGTCGTTCCGGCGGGAGGTGGGTGGTCGCATGTCCCAGGGCGGGGCCTCGGAGGCCGAGGCGCGGGCCTTCGCGGCGGCGGTCCGTTCCCTGCTGGCGTGGGTGCACGCACCCGAGGTCGGGGATCGCAACGAGGTGGCCGCCCTGGTCAAGGACGTGCTCGGGGACGCCGGCGCGGCGGAGTCGGTGGTGACCCGGCGGCTGCCTCCGTTCGAGCACGTCAACCTGCAGACCGCGCTCGACGCGTGGTCGGCCGAGGAGGGGCGGCGGGTCGAGGTCCGCGGCATCGCCCTGCCCCCGCACTACGGCGGGGTCACGCTGCAGCAACTGGTCAGTGGCGAGGCGCTGCCGCCGCTGCGGCTCTGCGCGCCCGGTGTGGTGGACCTGCCGGACGGGCCGGACTCGACGCTGGCGTGCCTGCGGCTGGCGCTGCTGTTGGTCACCGATGCCAGGGGCCGGTACGTGCTGATGGTGCAGGCGCCCGTGGAGCACCACGAGCCCGTGCTGACCGTCGAGCTCGCCGGGCTCCCCGTCCGGCAGGCGCAGGCGGTGCTGGGCGAGGTGGAGCGGCTGAGCCGACGGCTGAACGTCTACCGGGGGCAGCTGCTGGAGGTGACGCAGACCCCGATGGGCCAGGTCAGCCTGGAGTTCCTCGCCGTGCCGGCCACCGGCCGGGACGACGTCGTGCTGCCGGAGCCGGTGCTGGACCGCATCGAGCGGCACGCCCTGGGGGTCGCAGAACACCGGGCTGCGCTCGTGGCGGCCGGACAGCACCTCAAGCGGGGCCTGTTGCTCTTCGGCCCGCCGGGAACGGGCAAGACGCACACGGCGGGCTATCTCCTCGGCCGGATGACGGAGTACACCCGCCTGGTGCTCACCGGCCGCTCGCTGGGCGTGGTCGGCGCGGTGACCGAGCTGGCTCGCGAGCTCCAGCCCGCGGTGGTCGTCCTGGAGGACGTCGACCTCGTCGCCGCCGACCGGTCGTTCGGTCCCGGCGGCAGCCCGGTGCTGTTCGACCTGCTGGACGCGATGGACGGCGCCGCGGCCGACGCCGACCTGCTGTTCGTGCTGACCACCAACCGGGCCGACCTGCTCGAACCCGCGCTGGCGGCCCGCCCCGGCCGCGTCGACGTCGCCGTCGAGATCGACCTCCCGGACGCCGGGGCCCGCCGGCGGCTGCTCGAGCTCTACGGCCGCGACGTCCCGCTGCAGGTCTCCGACGCCGACGTCGAGGCGGTGGTCGAGCGCAGCGACGGGGTCACCGCGTCCTTCCTGAAGGAGCTGCTCCGCCGGGCCGTGCTCGAGGCCCTGCGCGAGGCCGGCCAGCTCACCGCCGTCACCGGGCAGCACCTGACCCGCGCGCTCGACGACCTGCTCGACTCCACCCAGTCGGTCACCCGCACCCTGCTCGGCGTGGGCGTCGACCCGGCGACGCTGCCCGACGGTGGCCCCGTGGCCGTGCCGGCCCGCCCCGGGTGGCTCACGCACCCCGGGGGGCGGCACAGGGGACGCGGCCTCGGGTGACCGGACCGCCGGCGTGCGCCGTGCGGGCAGTCAGTCGAGGCAGAACTCGTTGCCCTCGGGGTCGGTCATCACGATGAAGCCGGTGCTCATCGGGGGAGCGGGTTCGAAGCGACGGACCCGCGTCGCTCCCAGCGCGACGAGCCGCTCGCACTCGGCCTCCAGCGCTGCCATCCGCTCCGCTCCCTGCAGCCCGCGAGCCGCGCGGACGTCGAGGTGGACGCGGTTCTTGGCGACCTTGTCCTCGGGCACCTGCTGGAAGAACAGCCGTGGGCCGTGCCCGTCCGGGTCCTCGATGGCCGATCTGGTGTTCCGCTGACCCTCCGGTACGCCGAGCCGGGCGAGGACGTCGTCCCACGCGGCCAGCGGGTCGGCGCCCTCCGGCAGGTCGACCCCGGGCGGGCCGGGGTGGACGTAGCCCAGGACGTCGCGCCAGAAGGTCGACAGCGCCCGCGGGTCGTGGGCGTCGAAGGTGACCTGGAAGTCGCGGCTCATCGCGCTGCTCCGTTCGTCGCGGTGCTCACCGCGCCGAGGGTGCCGCACCGGGCCGGTGTGGCGGCGCAGACGCGGAGCCGGCGGGGTCGGTGTCCCCGAACCGCCGTGGCCGGGTTGACGCACGACGGGCGCCGGGCCAGGGTCGCCTGGCGATGAGGAGCAGCCCGGGCTCCGGGGTCGCACCGCCGAGGAGGGCGTGTCCGTGGAAGCCGACGTGATCGTCGAGATCCCCAAGGGGTCCCGGAACAAGTACGAGTACGACCAGACCCTCGGCCGCATCCGGCTCGACCGGATGCTCTTCACCGCCACCGGCTATCCGGGCGACTACGGCTTCGTACCCGAGACGCTGGCCGAGGACGGCGACCCCATCGACGCCCTGCTGCTGTTGGGCGAGCCCACCTTCCCCGGGTGCCTCGTGCGCGCGCGGGTCATCGCCGTGTTCTGGGTGCACGACAAGCGGGGCCCGGACGCGAAGCTGCTGTGCGTCCCCGCGACCGACCCGCGGCATCTGCACCTGCAGCAGCTGGAGGACGTGCCGATGCACCAGATCGCCGAGATCTGGCACTTCTTCGAGATCTACGAGGCCCTGGCACCCGACAAGTCGGCCGAGACCCGCAACTGGGAGCGCCGGGACAAGGCCATCGAGGCACTGGAGGACGCCCGGCGCCGGTACGCCGAGCAGCCCGGCGCGGCCACCAGCTCGCAGGGCTGAGGCCCGCCGGGCGCCATCGGTCCGCTCTCACCCTCCGCCGAGCCGGGCCGCCGGGCGCTGACCCGGGCGGCCGGCGGCGACGGCCACGACGAGCCCGGCCAGGACGGCGCCGGTGGCGTTGAGCGCCGCGTCGACCGGGGAGACCACCCGGCCCAGCGGCAGCACCCACTGCAGCAGTTCGATGCCGCCGCCGGCGGCCACGGCGAGCGCGGCCAGCCGCGGCGGGGTGCCCAGGGACGGCCGGCGCAGCACCGTGAGGACGGCGAGCGGCGCGAGCAGCAGCAGGTTGCCGACGAGCTGCCGCACCGTCGTCTCGGAGTCCAGGCCGGTCGCGTACCAGCGCAGCTCGGTGAGCGGGGCGCCCCACTCCCACCCGGAGCCGCCGGCCGGGGTGAGGGTCAGCCAGGCCACCGCGAGGGCGGCGAGCAGCAGGGCGGCGTCCAGTCCTCGGCGGCGGTCGGCGTCCACGCCCCCACCGTCCCCGCCCCGCCCGGGACGGTCCTGCGAGCCGCCTGGACGCCGGCTGGGAGCGGGCGGCCCCGCCGGGGTCGACCCCGCCGGGGTCACCGTCGGTCCGTGCCCGGCGGAAACGGGTCGGGTCGCCCGTCGACGCGCGCCCACGTCTCCCGCTGAGTCGCCGGCGGCATGACCGCGGCCGGCCGGCCGGCGTGTGGTGCGCGCGGCGAGCTGGTGGTGCGCTCGTCCTCGTCCACCGGCACCGACGACCCCCAGGAGCTCCCGTGACGACCGACCCCCGCCTCGCCGGGCTGACCCTCGAGGAGAAGGCGGCCCTGCTGTCCGGCCAGGACTTCTGGTCGACCCCGCCGGTCGAGGCGGCCGGGCTGCCGTCGGTGGTCCTCACCGACGGTCCGCACGGCGTCCGCCGCCAGGAGGGCGACCTCGGCGGCCCCGGCATCAGCCACAACGTGCCGGCCACCTGCTTCCCACCGGCGGTCGCGGTGGGCAACAGCTGGGATCCGTGGGTGGCCGAGCGCATCGGGGCGGCGATCGGCCGGGAGGCCCGGGCGCTGGGCGTGCACGTCGTCCTCGGGCCGGGGGTGAACACCAAGCGCTCCCCGCTGGGCGGCCGGAACTTCGAGTACTACTCCGAGGACCCGCTGCTGTCCGGCGTCCTCGGGGCCGCGCACGTGCGCGGGCAGCAGTCCCGGGGCGCCGGCGCCTCGGTCAAGCACTTCGCGGCCAACAACCAGGAGACCGAGCGCATGCGGATCAGCGCCGAGGTCGACGAGCGGACGCTGCGGGAGATCTACCTGCCGGCCTTCGAGCGGGTGGTCACCGAGGCGGCGCCGGCCACGGTCATGTGCGCCTACAACAAGGTCAACGGGGTCTACGCCTCGCAGCACCGGTGGTTGCTCACCGAGGTGCTGCGGGATGAGTGGGGCTTCGACGGCGTCGTCGTCTCCGACTGGGGCGCGGTCGACGACCGCGCGGCAGCCCTGGCCGCCGGCCTGGACCTGCAGATGCCGGGCGACCGCGGCGCCGGCAACCGGCGGGTGGTCGAGGCGGTGCGGGCCGGGGAGCTCGACGAGGCGTACGTCGACGCCAGTGCCGCCCGGGTGGCCGCCCTCGACCGGTACGTCGGGCCACCCGCCGACGGGTTCGACGCCGCGGCCCATCACGCGCTGGCGCGGGAGCTGGCCGCCGAGTGCGCGGTCCTGCTGCGCAACGAGGGCGGCACGCTGCCGCTCGCGCCGGGGACCCGCGTCGCCCTCGTCGGGGAGTTCGCCCGTGCACCGCGCTGCCAGGGCGGGGGCAGCTCGAACGTCAACGCCACCCGGGTCGACGCCGCCCTCGACGCCGTCCGGGAGCTGGCCGACGGCGACGTCCCCTTCGCCCCCGGCTTCGACCTCGACGGTTCCGGCGACGCCGCGGCGCTGCGCGACGAGGCCGTGGCGCTGGTCCGCGACGCCGAGGTCGCCGTCGTCTTCGTCGGCCTGGGGGAGGCCGAGGAGTCCGAGGGCTTCGACCGGACCACGATCGACCTCCCCGCCGCCCAGGTCGGGCTCGTCCGCGCGGTCGCCGCCGCCGCGCCGCGGACGGTCGTCGTCCTCTCCCACGGCGGGGTCGTGTCGCTGGAGGGCTGGCACGACGACGTCGACGCGGTCCTCGACGGCGCCCTGCTCGGCCAGGCCGGCGGCGGCGCCCTGGCCGACCTGCTCTACGGCGTCGCCACCCCCTCGGGCCGGCTCGCCGAGACGGTGCCGCTGCGGCTGGAGGACTCCCCGAGCTTCCTGTGCTTCCCCGGCGAGCAGGGCAGGGTCGTCTACGGCGAGGGCGTGATGGTCGGTTACCGCGGGCTGGTCACCCAGCGCCGGCCGGTGCGGTACCCGTTCGGCCATGGCCTGGGCTACACGACGTTCGGGACCTCGGGCCTGCGGGTCGAGGTCACCGGCCACGACACGGCCACCGTCTCGGTCACGGTGGGCAACACCGGCGACCGGGCCGGCAAGCACGTCGTCCAGGTGTACGTGTCGACGACGGCCGGGCCGGTGCGCCGCCCGCTCCGGGAGCTCCGCGCGTTCACGAAGGTCGCGCTCGAGCCGGGGGAGAGGCGGACGGTCCCCCTGGAGCTGGACCGGCGGGCGTTCGCGTACTGGGACGTCGTGGAGGGCGGTTGGGTGGTGGCCCCCGGCGAGTACGCGGTGCAGGTCTGCGACGACGCCGAGACCGTCCTCCTCGAGGACCGGGTGACCCTGGCCGGCGACGACCTGGTGCGGGTGCTGACGCTGCAGTCGTCGGTGGCGGAGTGGTTCACGCACCCGGCCGCCGGGCCCGCGCTGGTGGAGGCCCTGACCGCCACCATGCCGGCGGGCGCCGCCTCGCCGGAGGAGCAGGCGGTGCTGCTGCGGATGGTCGGTTCCATGCCGATGCGCCGGTTCGCCGCCGACTTCGGAGCCGCGCTGCCGCAGGGCCTGCTCGACCGGCTGATGGCCGAGACGGCCGCGACCCGCGCCGCCCGCTGAAGCGCCCGTCGGTCGTGGCCGGGGGGGGGGGGGGGGGGGGGGGGGGGGGGGGGGGGGGGGGGGGGGGGGGGGGGGGGGGGGGGGGGGGGGGGGGGGGGGGGGGGGGGGGGGGGGGGGGGGGGGGGG